>CALPIT020000029.1 GCA_943323705.2 Streptomyces griseus | reverse complement strand
TGTCGGGACGACTGGATTCGAACCAGCGACCACACGCCCCCCAGACGTGTGCGCTACCGGGCTGCGCTACGTCCCGAAATAAAAGGGATGCAAATGTAATGGCTAATCATTTATTTACAAAATCATTCGATTACTTAGCATTCGTCAATTGTTTCATTTCTACGGCTTTATCTAATATTTATTTTTAACCTGTATTTTGACTATTTTTGAACATAATCTAATTTTTAAATTCACACAAGCCTATGGCTAATATCCTTATAATCGATGACGAAAAAGCAATCAGAAAAACACTTACAGAAATTCTTGCTTTTGAAGGTCATAAAATTGAAGAAGCTGCTGATGGCGAAGAAGGACTGAAAAAATTTACAGAAAAAAGTTTTGATGTAGTGCTCTGCGATATTAAAATGCCCAAAATGGATGGCATCGAATTTTTGGAAAAAGCCAAACAACACAACGCAGACATACCTGTCATTATGATCAGCGGTCATGGCAATATTGATACCGCTGTGGATGCCGTCAAAAAAGGCGCCTATGATTACATCAGCAAACCACCAGATTTAAACAGATTACTGATTACCATTCGAAATGCTTCCGAAAAACAAGATCTAGTCGTTGAAACCAAAGTGCTGAAAAGAAAAATCAGCAAAGTGCAGGAAATTGTTGGAGATAGTCCAGAAATTCTTTCAATTAAAAACACCATCTATAAAGTAGCACCTACTGATGCCCGTGTGTTGATTACAGGAGAAAACGGTTCCGGTAAAGAACTAGTAGCTCGTTGGTTGCACGAAAAAAGCAATCGTAATAATGGACCCATCGTAGAAGTGAATTGCGCTGCCATTCCAAGCGAGTTGATTGAAAGTGAATTATTTGGTCATGAAAAGGGTTCATTTACTTCGGCAATAAAACAAAGAATCGGAAAATTTGAACAAGCCAATGGCGGAACTTTATTCTTAGATGAAATTGGCGATATGAGTTTGAGTGCTCAAGCAAAAGTATTGCGTGCTTTACAGGAAGGTAAAATCACCAGAGTGGGAGCCGATAAAGATATCAGCGTGGATGTAAGGGTAGTGGCGGCTACCAATAAAGATCTACTTCAGGAAGTTGAAGCCAAAAACTTCAGACTCGATTTATACCATCGTTTGGGTGTGATCATGATTCATGTCCCTTCTCTGAATCAAAGAAGAGAAGACATTCCGCAATTAATTGAACATTTTTTACATCAAGTGGCTGATGAATATGGTCAGCCTAAAAAAACAATTGAACAAGATGCAGTGATTGCGCTTCAACAGCATAACTGGACTGGTAACATCAGAGAACTCAGAAATGTAGTGGAAAGACTGATTATTTTATCAGGTAAAACAATTACCATTGAAGATGTTACAAATTTTGTGTTGCCCAGAAGACATTAATGAGCTTTATTGATTTTGTTAAATAAACACAAAACTAAACATCTCGTAATTTTAAAATTACATTACTAAGCTTTAGAATCTTACTTTTGACCCGCTAAAAAATTACTTATGAGTATTGGTTATATCATTTTCATTGTTTGTGCAGTATTATGGCATTATGGTTTATTTGAGATGTTTAAAAAAGCAGGCATCACACCATGGAAAGCTTGGATTCCTTTTTATAATACCTATTGCATGGTAGAGAAAATGGAACTTAAAAAAGTTTGGTTTTTTTTACAATTCATTCCTATTGCAGGTCAATTTATTACTATTTGGATTGCTATCAAGTTTGTTGAGCATTTTGGCAGATTTGGTTTTTGGCATCATGCATTGACAGTACTGTTTCCTTTTATTTATTTCCCATATTTAGGTCGTTCTGCTAATGAAAAATTTGCAGGCAAACTTGTTGTAGACAATTACAAAAAATCCGGTGTAAGAGAATGGGTGGATGCCGCATTTTTTGCCATAGTAGCGGCAACGATTATACGCACTTTTGTTTTTGAAGCTTATACCATACCTACACCTTCAATGGAAAAAACATTGTTGGTTAACGATTTTCTTTTCGTGAGTAAATTTAGTTACGGACCTAGAATTCCGAACACCCCAATTGCCATGCCTTTTGTGCATCATACGATGCCGATCACCAATTCTAAGTCTTATTTAGAATGGATTAAGATTCCTTACAAGAGATGGTTCCCTTCTCCTGTGGAAAGAAACGATGTGGTTGTTTTTAATTTTCCTGTAAATGATACACTTATTAATGATGAAATCAACTTCGGAAGCAGGGTGACCTATTATGAGGCAGTACGTCAGTTGGGCAGGGAAAGGGTTTGGCAAGATTATGGTGATTTAATTATCACACGCCCCGTTGATAAAAGAGAAAATTTCATCAAAAGATGTGTGGCTATTGGTGGCGATGAATTGAAAATTATAAATGGAAAAGTTTATATCAATGGTCAACCTCAGATGGTATTTCCTGCATCAGAAAAATATTACAAATTAGAAATGCCTACAAATGCCATTATCGATAAAGATCAATTGGAAGCGATGGGTATAAAAATTCATGAAGGCGATGATATTGGTGATGTTAGAGATATTGGATCACCTAACATGCAGCTGGTAAATATTACCAATGCTGAAAAAACCTCACTTAAATTGCCACAGGGCTTTAAATTGTCAGATTTTATTATGCCTCCTGATCCACAATTGTTTCCTTATTATAATGTAGAATTGTCAGAAAAAACAACGGGATACAAATGGTCTGCTGATAACTTCGGCCCATTGGTTGTTCCCAAAAAAGGAATGACCATACCGTTAACTGCGGATAATCTTATACGTTACGACAGATGTATAGGCGTATATGAAGGTAATAGGGTTGAATACGCAAATGATAATTCAGGTAAAGTACTCATTAATGGTAAGCAACAAGATACTTATACTTTCAAATTGAATTATTTCTGGATGATGGGTGATAACCGACACAATTCACTAGATAGTAGGTTCTGGGGTTTTGTTCCTGAAGACCATGTGGTTGGAAAAGCGTCTATGATTTGGTTCAGCTGGGAACATGGACCTAGATGGAAAAGATTATTCAGTACCATAAAATAGTTTGAAATTCAATCAAAATCACTAACTTAGAAAAATCCTCTTGCAACTGTAAGAGGATTTTTCATCTAAAAAAGAATTATGCAAAAAGCCAAAATTGAGTTTGAATACGAAATTTATAATTCTATAGAAGAGTTGTTGCCTGAAGATAAAGACTTACTTGAACAAGCTAGAAATATTACCTCAGTTGCATATGCTCCTTATAGCAAATTTTTGGTTGGAGCTGCTGCCATGTTAGAAAATGGCGCTATTGTGAAAGGAACCAATCAAGAGAATGCTTCTTATCCTGTAGGTATTTGTGCTGAACGTACATTATTAGGTGCTGCAGCTATGATGCATACTAATGTTCCGATTATCACAATGGCTATTGCATACAATAACTTGTCTGGGAAAAGTGATGTTCCTGTTTCTCCATGCGGTATGTGTCGTCAGAGTTTGAGTGAATATGAAAACAGAACGGGGAAGCCTATACGCATAATCTTGAGTGGTATGGAAGGCAAGATATTTATAATAGAAAATACAGGAAACTTATTGCCGTTCTCTTTTAATGGAGATCATCTGCTTGGCTTATAAAGCATCAAGATTAGAATCTGATTTTTACAACTGCCTTTTTATTACTTGAGCTTTTCCAATTTGGGCCATTGTTTAGTAATGCTATGGCCTGATTATCACAAGCTGTATTCAATGATTGATTCACCTTTATTTTTTCAGGTCTTCCGTTTTTGTTGATATTGAATTTAAGTATCACCATTCCATGTATTTCATTTCCAGCATTGTCAAGACATGTTTTTTTATGAGTTGTCACATACTCATCAAATGATGCCATGTCGTTGATTAAACTCCTTTTTGCATTTTTTATATCTATTACTTTTAGATTTTGAACACTTGCATTGACTGGTTTTTTTCTACTATTGTTGTTCCCATTAACAACTACTTCCTGCATTAGCATATCTGCATTGGTACTGATGTTGGCAGCAGCCGGAATAGTAGTCCTTGCTTTTGAAACAGACACAGCGGCTACTTCATCATTTTTCACAATTGAATAACTGCTTATTGAATCTGCTGATATCATATAGTCTGAACTTGCAATCGAGTTATCCTTAGTTTCTTTTTTTGAATCTAATTCAAATTTGGTTTCATCTGCTTGGGCAATAGCTTCTGTTCCTGTAGATGTGTTTGTTTGTTGTTGTGTTGCAGCAACTAGAGCAAGTGCTTTAGCATTAGGTTGAATATCGGTTCTCTCAATAATTTTCGAAGTTGTTTTTTGCTTTTCAGATTTTAAAATGCTCGCTAGCTCTTGAGCTTCTTTTGCAGAGAAATCAACTGAGGTTTTATCAACTTTATTCTCTAAGCTTTTATTGTTATTCTTGTTATTTTCATTTATTGCAAAACTTGAAGAGCTGTCTGAATTTGCCAATTGTTCTGTAGGTGAGGACTCATCTAAAACAGGGGATATATTTTGTGTAGGATTTATATCATTTGAAGATAATTGCTCTTGCTTATTTTCATTTTTGTTCATTAAAAAATAAGCTATAGAAAAAACAATCAGCACCGAAGCAGCAATGCTTAAACTAGTGTATAATTTTCTGAAATTGGTGGCTGCCTTTTTGGAATTGCGATTGTTTATTTTTTCTCTAATTGCAGCCAGTTCGTTGTCAATATTGACTTTATTCTCATAACCATCGATGGCATCGGACAATAACGAATCTTCCAATGCTGATCTTTCCAATTCATTCATTTCCTCAACAGACATCTTGCCCGAATGATATCTTTGGATATCAGCGGCAGTATAGTTTTTATTTGTTGATGGTTTCATCATCATTAGTTTATTTGATGTTGATTGTTTTCCATACAGATTTTCAGATTTCTTCTGCCATTTTGAATTTGGCTTTTGACCATATTAACTTCTAAATTCGTAATTTCTGCAACTTCTTTGTAGCATTTTCCTTTAAGATAAAATAACTCAACAGCTGTTTTTTGATGGTCTGTGAGTTTTTGAATACAGTCTTCCATGAGTGTCAGCTGGCTTTCTTTTAACAAAGCCTCGCCCTGATGCATATCAGACGGGGATTGCATAAATTCAGGGTTGAATTCAACTGTATAATGTTTATTTTTTCTCAAAATCATCAGGCAATGGTTTTTCGCCACCTGATAAAGCCAACTCCTGAAATAAGTTATTTCGTGCTTTTGAACTTTTATAATTAGTTCTTCGTAAATATTAATGACTGCATCTTTAGCATCCTCTTCATTTTTTAGGTATTTCAGACAAAGCCCATAAATAAGCTCAATATACCTGTCGTAAAGTGTACTCAGGGTATTCATGTCTTTATCCGAGCGATAAGACATCATTAGTTCGGCGTCATTAAGACTTGAAGGTATGGTTTTGATAAAATTCAACGGCAGCAAGTTATAAATAATCGTTGAATTTTTTGAATAAACCGATTGTTTGCGTTACCCTTCTGGAAAAGCGTTAAGCATCAGTCGTTCTTCCGGAATGACGATATGGTCGGCTTGAATTTTATCGGGATAGACAAATGCAACTTCATAACGATGAATATCTTCTTCGTATTTGCGAATGATAGCATTGCCAGCTGGTTTGTATTCTGTATCCAATACAATTACATGTTGTCCAATTTGAAATTTCATAAACGGATTTTAGTGTGTTTTTTGTTAGTCAGCCTATTGTATTTAAACAAGCAGGGATTATAATTTTACAAATTTTATGCCATATGTTTTATTTGCTTATTATTAGTTGAGTTAGTTATCAACAAGTTATTTTCAATTTTATTGAAAAAACTTTGATTATTTTTTGTTGCAGAAAAATTGAAACCTTACTTTTGCCGCGGAGAGATGGCAGAGCGGTCGAATGCGGCGGTCTTGAAAACCGTTGACTGTTACAGGTCCGGGGGTTCGAATCCCTCTCTCTCCGCCAAAAAAGGATAACCCATTCATTTGTGTTGTCCTTTTTTTATGCCTTTTTCTCTTGTTATTTTAATTTCATTGACTCTATTCAACTGTTCTAATTTATCAGATATACTTCGATTTATTTTTTGGGTTACCAATATTAACTGACTGGTATTTAATTCATTAAACTCATTTTTAGCAAGTATTTTTAAAATTAATTTTCTTAAAGAAACAAGATCATGCCACTCGCCTAATTTCAAAACGAATTTTAAGTTTTTTTCATTTGCATTTTCAGTCTGTAACAATTTATATAGATAGGAAACGTCTTTTAAATTAACTCTGATTTTATGAATCATTGATGGACGCTCTTTAGCCCCATTAGAAATTAGTCGCTGGCTATCTTGAAGCAAATTAATGTAGGTCATCAGTTTTAACTTATTGATCTTGATGCCTTTTGCAATTGAATTGTCATCTATTTTTCCATATTTCCTGGATTTCTTTGTAAAATCGGCTAGATATTTTTCTAATCTTTTTTTAAGTATTCCCACACTTTCATGAGTTTTCATTTCAGGAAACACTTTTTTTATTAATTGAAGTGCTACCTGTAATTCTCTAATTTTTCCGGTTGTTGAAAATATCAACTCGAGTATAGTCGTTGTTTTCTTATTTAAGAATTGTATGTTACTGTATTCAAGAAATCGGCTTATTGCATGTAATTTTTTTATTTCAATTCTAATTTGATGTAAAGTGTCAAAACTGTTTTTGGATAATGAAATGGAAAGCAGCTCATTCAAATCCTTAATTCTTGCCTTAATATATTTCTCTATTGTTTTAATAGCCATAGTTTTAATCTAATAAATGTGGTCAATTAGATATCAAATTGAAATGAGTTTGGTCAATGATTTCAATAATGAAGATTAGAGGAAGTGGTATTAAAATATTTCTAATCCCTAAGAAGTATCATTTTGTTTATTTTTGCTTAATGTCGCATCTCTCTATACTCAATAAATATTTTCGTAAATACAAATGGCTTTTTTTACTAGGGATTTTATTCGTTTTACTAACTAATTACTTTCGAATTTTATATCCTCAGTTTACAGGTTATATTGTCAATACAGTAGTAGCTTCTATAAAAAACGATTCGTCTTCAAATCAACCTGCATTAGCGTATCATGAGTATAATTTTGTAGTCAGGTATTTTATTGACTTCTTCTCCAGGATGGATTTTGGGCAAAAGATTTTGTATGCAGGAATTTCGCTTTTTGTATTGGCCATCATCAGCGGATTTTTTATGTTTCTGATGAGGCAAACCATCATAGTCATGAGCAGGCATATTGAGTTTGATCAGAAAAATGAAATTTACAACCACTATCAAAATTTAGATTTTACATTTTATAAAAAAAACACAACCGGCGATTTGATGAACAGGATTTCAGAAGATGTGAGTCGGGTGAGAATGTACACCGGTCCTGCTTTAATGTATTTTATTAATCTGGCAGCCGTGATTGGATTCAGCATTTATTTCATGTTGCAATCAGACGTTCGATTGACATTATACGCATTATTACCATTACCACTTCTGGCTATTATCATTTATTATGTAAACGCCATCATCAATAAGAAAAGCGAAAGGATTCAGCAGATTCTCAGTAATCTTACTGCCAATGCACAGGAATCTTATTCTGGAATCAGAGTCATCAAATCTTTTGTTCAGGAAGCTGATATGATCTCGTTTTTCAAAAAAAATAGTGAACAATATAGAGAGAGCGCATTGAGCTTGGCAAAAACAGATGCTATTTATTTCCCTTCAATGGCATTAATGATTGGGATGAGCACTTTGATAACCATTCTAATCGGATCATTAGACGTGGTGAACCATGTTGAAGGTGCTTCTGTTGGAAAAATCGCAGAATTTGTTTTATATATCCAGATGCTTACTTTTCCTGTAAGTGCCATCGGATGGACGGCTAGTATGACTCAAAGAGCCGCTGCATCTCAAAAAAGAATCAATGAGTTTTTAGATACGCCACCTTCTATTTTGGACAGCCCTTTGGCAATTGAACATTCATTAATGGGTAATCTGAAATTCAATCAGCTGAATTTTACATACAAAAACACAGGTATTCATGCGATTCATGATTTTTCATTAGATATAAAAAGAGGTCAGAAAATTGCCATTATTGGCAAAACAGGAGCTGGGAAAACCACCATTGCACAACTATTATTGAGAATGTATGAAGCAGATAGCGGCAGTCTTGAATTTGATGGTAATGACATTGGAAAAATAAAAATGCGGTCACTTAGGTCTCAAATTAGCTATGTGCCACAGGATAATTTTCTATTCAGCGATACAATAGAAAACAATATCAAATTTGGAAAGCCTGATGCGTCATTTATTGAAGTGGAAAATGCGGCAAAATCAGCAGGCATATTTAATGAAATCATGAATTTCTCAAATGGATTTCAAACTATAGTAGGCGAGCGTGGTATTACATTGTCTGGTGGACAAAAACAACGGATTTCCATTGCAAGGGCATTGATTAAAGAGCCTGAAATTGTCATTTTTGATGATTGTCTGAGTGCAGTTGATGCTCGTACAGAAAAGCAAATTTTAGAAAATCTCAACGAAGCATTGGCTGAAAAAACGAGTATCATCATCACCCACCGTATATTTTCTTTGTTCAGATTTGACAAAATTATCGTGATGGATCATGGAAAAATAGTCGAATCGGGCACCCATCAAGAACTTTTTTTAAAAAATGGTTTGTATGCGGATATGTATAAAAACCAACAAATGTCTGAAAATGAGGGAAATGTCTCTTAAATTACACTTCATTCATTTTTTCTCAAATATTTTGTCATATCAAAAACAAATTTATCTTTGTCATGCTCTTTTAAGAGTGAATTATATTAAACATTAAAAATTAATAAAGTGGGGTACGAAAACAACGACAAAAAAATGGATAGCGTTTACAGTGTTCGTGTAAAAGCTGGTAAAAGAAGAACTTACTTTTTTGATGTAAGAGAAACTCGCGGTAGCGATTTTTATGTAACCATTACCGAAAGTCGTAAAAGATTTGATTCTGATGGCTACGATCGCCATAAGATTTTTTTGTACAAAGAAGATTTCAATAAATTTTTAAAAGGATTAAATGATACAGTAAATCATGTGAAAACAGATTTAATGCCTGATTTTGATTTTGATGCGTTTAACCATGATACGCCATACGAAGGAGACGAAGCTCCAATGCAAACTGAAGAATCAGTTTCAGAAACTTCTACAACTCCAATAATTGAGGCTCCAACAGATACATCTTCAATGGATAACAGCAGCACAGAAGAAGTTGATAAATGGTAAAATCTTATTAATATAATATTCAGCCCCGAGATTTCGGGGCTTTTTTGTGTAAATAACTTATTCAGTGTATATACTTAATTCTCAATAATTGGTTCTTTGAAATTTCCAATTGTGAAGTCTAATCTTTACTTTCATTGCATCAATTACCTCTACGTACCATCTGTATAATATTTTTTATTTATCTATAAATTTTAATTGATTATGAGATCAATTTTGTCTGGTTTATTACTTGCTATATGTTTTGTTTTTTTGGGCGTTGATGTTAACGCACAGGAAATAAAAAAAGAAAAAAAGTTTCATTTCTATTTGTTTAATAAAGAAAAAAGACAAGAACGTAAGCACGAGCGTGAAAGAGAAAGAGAGGAGGAAGGCGAAGAAGAAAATGATGAATATGACGGTCCGGATAAAGCGGCTGAATTTGAATTTAACAGAACAAAAAACCCTGTAACCGGAAAAGTTCCTAGAGAGAAATTATTGGAAGCCATTCAATTTACTAAGCAGTCAAGAGCTGAGGTGTTATCCAATAGAACGGGCACTCCATCTTCGGCATTAAATTTAGTGTGGACTGAACGAGGTCCAAACACAGATGTTGTTGGTGCTAGTAATGGAAATACAAGAGCCAATAGTGGAATTACAGCTGGAAGGGTAAGGGCCGTTATGGTGGATTCTTCTGATGCTACACGTAAAACAGTTTGGGTTGGCGGTGTTGATGGGGGCCTTTGGAAAACAACGGATATAACAACAGCTCCGGCAAATTGGATACTAGTGAATGATTATTTGAGCAACCTTGCCGTAACAGATATTTGCCAGGATCCCAGCAACAATAATATCATGTATTTCTGTACTGGTGAAGCTTACTTCAATTCTGATGCAGTTAAAGGCAATGGCGTGTTTAAAAGTACAGATCGAGGCGTTACTTGGACGCAATTATCAAATACATCATCATATGGTTATTGCACTCGTATCTTGTGTGATTTCCAAGGTAATGTTTATTTAGGAACAAGAGGATTGGGATTGTTTCGTTCAAATGATGGCGGTAGTTCATGGACTTCTATTACACCTTCGGGATTGAGTCTTGATATCTGTGATCTTGAAATTTCTTCAACATCAGCTTTAGGTAGATTGCATGTTGTATCAGGGATATTCTCGGCTCAGGCATATAGATATACAAACTCACCTTCAACAGTTACAAGTTCAACTTGGACTTCTCCAGTAACAGCATTTCCAACTTATAATATGCGAGCAGAAATTGCTGTTAGTGGAAATGTATTGTATGCCCTGCCGGCTAATGCTTCTTATGAGGTCCCCACTATTTACAAATCAGCTGATGGTGGTGCCAATTGGGCTGCTACAACCGGACAGCCTGCCTCAGGTTGGGCCAGTGGACAAGGTTGGTATGCGCTATCGGTAAGTATAAATCCTGCAAACACCAATCAAGTTATTATCGGTGGTTTGGATTCATATAAAACTACAAATGGAGGAACAAGTTGGACAAAAATTTCGAATTGGGTGGGTACCACCGGACAATATGTTCATGCTGATATCCATGAAATTATTTGGTATGATGGCGGAGCCAAATTGATTTGGGGATGTGATGGCGGAATACATTATTCTGCTGATGGCGGAACAACAATCAGAGACAGAAATGCGGGTTTGAGAATTAAGCAGTTTTATTCTTGTGCCATTCATCCAACAAGTACAACAAGTCCTAATTATTTCTTGGCTGGTGCTCAGGACAATGGTACACATCAACTCAATGGTGCTGGTTTGACCAGTTCAGTTGAGGTTACTGGAGGCGATGGTTGTTTTGTTGCCATTGATCAAGATCAACCTCAAAATCAATTCGGTTCTTATGTTTATAATTCATATAGAAGAAGCACTAACTCAGGCTCTAGTTGGTCTTCCGTAAATTTTTCTAAAGGGACAGTCTTGACACCCATAAGCTTTGGAAGTTTTATCAATCCATTTGATTATGACAATACTGCCAATATATTATATGCGGCTGGCGATGCCGGAGAGATTTTTAGATGGACGACAGCACTAACCACAGCTGCAGGGACTTACTACTCAACTCTGACTGGATTTCCAACAGGTGCTACAATACTTACTGGTATAACTGCATTGAATAGTTCTAGAGTTAGTTGTGTTGCCGTTTCACCATACACAGCCAACAGAGTTTACTTTGGAACTGCAGGTGGACGAATTACTTATCTGGCAAATGCCAATACAGCGGCTTCTGCATCAGCAGGTGTGAACCTTACAGGTACAGTTGTAACAGGCGTTGTATCATGCATCAACTTTGGTACAACAGAACAATTTTTATTGGCTACCTCTTCAAGCTATGGTACCAATAATGTTTTGATGAGCTCAAATGGTGGAACATCATGGACCGTAATTGATGGTAATCTACCGGATATGCCCGTTCGTTGGTGTATGTTTTATCCAGGGAATAATACAAAAGCTATTATCGCTACAGAAATGGGCGTTTACACAACAGACCTAATTAATGGCGCTTCAACTATTTGGAGCTCAAGTCCAACTTTTCCTGCTGTTAGAACTGATATGTTAAAATACAGAACTGCTGATAAAACCTTGTTAGCTGCAACTCATGGGAGGGGTTTATGGACGACAACAATTCCTACTTGTGCATCTACTTCAAGTACTACTAACGTTAGTCGTTGTCCGAATCAATTGCCTTATTTATGGAATGGCACCAATTACCAATCAACAGGAACATATTCATTTACCACGACTAATGCAGCAGGATGTGATTCTGTGGCTACTTTAAATTTCACCGTAAAACAAAACTCTTCAAGTACATCCAATGTAAGTCGTTGTTCAAACCAATTGCCCTATTTATGGAATGGATTGAATTATCAAACGACAGGAACCTATTCATTTACCACTACCAATGCTGCAGGATGTGACTCAGTGGCAACGTTGAATTTTACAGTCAAACAAACCTCTTCAAGTACATCCAATGTAATTCGTTGCTCTAATCAGTTGCCGTATTTATGGAATGGAACCAATTATCAAGCGACAGGTATATATTCATTTACTACTAGCAATACTGCAGGTTGTGATTCAGTGGCAACTTTAAATTTTACTGTTAAACAAACTTCATCAAGTAACACTAACGTTAGCCGTTGTTCGAACCAATTACCGTATTTATGGAATGGAGTGAATTATCAAGCGACAGGTATATATACATTTACTACTACCAATGCTGCAGGATGTGATTCAGTGGCTACTTTAAATTTTACAGTTAAACAAACCACTTCAAGTACAACTAATGTAAGTCGTTGTTCAAACCAATTACCCTATTTATGGAATGGAGTGAATTATCAAGCGACAGGAATATATTCATTTACAACTACCAATGCTGCAGGATGTGATTCAGTGGCTACCTTAAATTTTACGGTTAAACAAACTTCAACAAGTACATCTAATGTAAGTCGTTGTTCAAACCAATTGCCCTATTCATGGAATGGAGTTAACTACCAGGCAACAGGAATTTATACTTATGCTACTACCAATATTGCAGGTTGTGATTCAATTGCGACATTGAATTTTACCGTTAAACAAACATCCTCAAGTGTTACTAGCGTCAGCCGTTGCTCGAATCAAATGCCTTATTTATGGAATGGAGTTAACTATCAAGCGACTGGAACGTATACATTTAACACTACCAATGTTGCAGGATGTGATTCAATTGCGACATTGAATTTGACCGTAAAACAAACATCGACAAGTGTTACTAACGTTAGCCGTTGCTCGAACCAATTGCCATATTCATGGAATGGCATCAATTACCAGGCAACAGGAATTTATACATTTACAACAACCAATACAGTAGCATGTGATTCTTTGGCAATTTTGAACTTTACGGTGAAACAAACTTCTTCGAGTGTAACCAACATAAGCCGATGTTCTGATCAATTGCCATATACATGGAATGGCGTCAGTTATCAGTCAGCTGGAACTTATTCTTATACAACAATCAATGCTGAAGGATGTGATTCAATTGCCATAGTAAACCTCAATATAATACAAGTATTAACTAGCAATGAAAATATAACTCGCTGTTCAAATCAATTGCCTTATACATGGAATGGTAATAATTATCAGGCTTCAGGTACATATAGCTTTGCAGCTACAAATGCTTCGGGCTGTGATTCAATAGCGACGTTGAATTTGACTGTAAACCAAACTTCATCAAGTATTACAAATGAAACTCGTTGTTCCAATCAATTGCCTTATTTATGGAACGGGGCAAATTATCAAGCGACAGGAACTTACTCTTACACAACAACCAATTCATTAGGATGTGATTCGATGGCGACGTTGAATTTGACTGTAAACCAAATTTCATCTAGTGGTACTACTATAACTCGTTGCTCCAATCAACTGCCCTATTTATGGAATGGTACGAATTATCAAGCAACGGGTATTTATTCTTTTACAACATCTAATATAAGTGGCTGTGATTCAATAGCGGTATTGAACTTTACGGTGAAACAAACCTCATCAAGCACTACCAATATCAGCCGTTGTGAAAATCAACTGCCATATTCTTGGAATGGATCTAATTACCAAGCTACAGGTTCTTACACATTTACAACAACCAACACTGCTGGTTGTGATTCATTAGCAACATTGAATTTGACAGTCAATTCACAGCCGATTGTCAATGCAGGAACATATCCTTCTCTAACCCCTGCTTCAGCTCCAGTTACTTTAATCGGATCTCCATCAGGTGGTACATTTAGTGGTACTGCGGTTTCTTCTAATACTTTTAATCCTGCTGTTTCAGGTATTGGGACTTTTGTTATTACATATAATTATACAGATCCTGTTACCGGATGTAGCAACTCAGCAACTACTTCAATAGTGGTAAGTGCAGTTGCTTGTAATTTTTCTGTGGCTGCAGCGATTTTTGGAAACGCAAATGCATGCGGAAATATTGGAATAGGAGATAGTGCCGTGTATTCAATTACAGCAATAGACGCAGCATCTTACACATGGTCAGTTTCCAATGCAACTACAATGGGAATGAGTGCGTTAAGAACAGGCAGCTCCGTAAAAGTAAAATATACAACAGCCTTCACATCAGGTATTATAACAGTTTTGATTAAAGGCTGTGATGGTACTACAATTTCCCGAACTTTATCTATCAGCAAAACTGTTCCAGGGGCACCGTCAGCCATTACCGGAGTTGGTGGAAGTGCAGCGATTACTTTTATTTGTCCATTTGTTGGCGGAGAAAACATTACCTATGTTGCAGCACCTCCTTCAACCAATGCCGCTTCAGTTATTGCCTATCGTTGGACTTTGCCAACTGGAGCACAACTGGTAAGCGTAAACGCAGCTGATTCTAATAGTATTACAATCAGATTCCCCGCGGCTCCATCAACTTTAGTATTGTCTGTGATAGCAGTTTCGGGTTGTGGAAATAGTACAGCCAGATCTTTAACGCTCAATAAGACAGCACCTGCTACTCCAACATTGATAACTGGATTGACAGATGTATGTGCTTCAATAGGCAGTTCCACACAAAGTTCAAATGTGAATTATTCAATTACGCCAGTTAATAATGCTGCCTCATACTTATGGGCAGTTCCAACAGGAGCTACTTTAGTATCTGGACAGGGAACAACCAATGTGAATGTAACGTTTGCAGGTTCATTTGTTTCAGGAAATATTTCTGTTCAATCAATAAGTCCATGTGGAAACAGTGTTGCAAAAACACTTACAGTTTTCAAACGTGTGGCTGCAGCACCTGCTGCTATTCAAAAAGCCTTTACACCAACATCAATAGCAGCTGTTACCAATGTTTGTGGCTTGGCGTCAGAAACTTACAGAATTAAAAAAGTAACCTATTCAACTTCATATAATTGGGTATTAAAAGTTGGAACCAAAGCCACGATTACACATGTAAACGCTTTGGGTGCAAATGATACTGCCGTAATCGTAACGTTCCTTTCAGGGTTTACTAGAGATACCTTGTCTGTAACTTCGGTTACCCCTTGCAGTGAAAGTGTTGCCAAAACAGTTATACTCAATGCGACCTTATTGCCTCCAACTCC
>CALPIT020000028.1 GCA_943323705.2 Streptomyces griseus | reverse complement strand
TTGGAAACTAGTACAAGATGTTACGAATATCAAGACACTGCAAAATCTTATATAGGTTTCCGTTGTGTGATAGATTTACCAACTCAACCAATCAGACGTAGATAATATTTTTATCCAAAAATTTTAAATTTATAAGAAGTTTAACTTGATAAAATTCAAGCTGAGCGTATATTACATAAAATATTCAACTTTTTTTCAAACATAAAATCTAAAAACTAAAAAAAACATGTCATCAGTTAAAATTAACCCGAAAACAAGTAAATGGTTAGATGTTGCAGTATCATTAGCAGCTGCTGTAGTTATCTTTGGAGCATTACAAAAAATTCTTCATACACCGATTGCAGATTTATTTCTACAAATTGGTTTGTATGCTGAAGCAGCAATTTTTGCTATTTATGGTATAATTTATATTGTTTCGGAAATTGATTATTCTGGACATAAGCCATCTGAAAAAGGTGCTACCAAAGAAGTTAATCCATTAGAAGCAATGGATAAAATGATGAAAGATGCTGAAATCACTCCTGCAAATCTTAAAAAATTAAGCGAAGGTTTCCAAAAATTAGGAACTTCAGTTGCTGGTATCGCTGATGTGAGTGATGTAGTAAAATCAACAAGTGATTTTGGTGCAAAAACAAAAGAAGCTACCACTGCAATTGGATCAATGTCTGCAGCATTTACAGCAAGTGCTACTACAATGGGTTCATTTAACAATGCAGCTGAAAGCGCTAAAGGCTTCCATGAGCAAGTACAAGTATTAACTAAAAATTTAGGTTCTTTAAATACAATTTATGAATTGGAATTAAAAGAAAGCAATAATCACTTAAAAGCACTTAATAACTTCTACGGTAAATTAGCTGAAGCAAGTAATGCTATGACTAGCAGCGTTGAAGATGCTACTAAAGTTAAAGATCAAATTGCTGCATTAGCCGGTAACTTAAGCAAATTGAATGCTGTTTACGGAAATATGTTAAATGCAATGCAAGGCGGTAAATAATCTAACGATTATTATGCTTTGAAAAATACACCAAACAATATTCATAAAAATAATTAATACAACAAGTTATGGCTTTACCCGCAGAGCCCCGGCAGAAGATGATCAACCTGATGTATCTTGTATTAACGGCCCTTTTGGCGTTAAACGTTTCATCAGAGATCTTAAATGCTTTTAAGGTGGTAGATAAAAGTTTGATGACTTCAAACGACAATTTAAAAAATGCAAATAATACGCTATATGCTTCATTGGATGCTAAATTAAAAGATCCAATGACTGCAGAAAAAGCTAAGCCTTGGAATGAAAAGGCAAAGCAAGCTCAAAAATTAGCAACTGAGTTAAACAACTACATCGAACAATTGAAAGTTGATTTGAAAAAAGAAGCTGGAGAGCACGAAGTAGAAGTTGATGGCAAAAAAGTAATGCAGTTCAAAGAAGATGATTTGGAAGCTGCTACCAGATTATTCGGTAACGAAGAAGGTGGTAAAAATAAAGGTCCTGAATTTGAAGCCAAGCTAAAAAAATTCAGAGCTGATATGTTGAAAATTGACACTGGTATAGCAAAAGAATTTGAAAAAACATTCCCGGTTGATTCTGATTATAAAACAATAGGAATAGATGGAAAAGAAAAAGATTTCACTTTTGCTTATTTCCATATGACTCCAACTGTTGCGGCTATTACTTTATTAAGTAAATTCCAAAACAACGTAAAGAACGGAGAAAACCAAGTGGTTACTTTTTGTCACAATCAAGTAGGTGCGGTTAAAGTAGTTTACGATCAGTTTGCTGCTTTAGTGGGACAATCATCTAACTACATGATGCCTGGTGAAGAAATGGAAATCAATGCGGGTGTTGGTGCTTACAGTAAAGCAGCTCAACCTAAAATTTCTATTGGTGGTGCATCAATGCCATTGGCAGAAGACGGAAGAGCTACCTCTAAATTTAAAGTAAGTGGTTCAGGTTCGAAATCAGTTCCTGTTGTTGTTACTTACACTAAACCTGATGGAACTTCAGAAACAAAAACATTCGATGTTAAGTATACAGTTGGTACACCAGGTGGAGCAGCTGTAATGCCTGATAAAATGAATGTGTTTTATATCGGGGTTGACAATCCTGTAACTATCGGTTCTCCAACTGGTTGGGATAAAACTACTGTATCTATGACCAATGGTACAATCTCTGGTAATGGTTCAGTTAGAACTGTTCGAGTAACCACAATAGGTAAAGCTTCAATTACAGTAAATGCAGATAAGAAACCATCTACTTTCGAATTCAGGGTAAAACGTATTCCTGATCCTATATTCAAAGTAGGTTCTGGTAAAGCAAGAATGCCATCTGTTGAATTCAAAAGCCAGCAATTCTGTCGTGCAGAATTGGAAAACTTTGATTTTGATTTAAGATTTAATGTAGTAAGTGCCACTGTATTTTTCTCTGGTGCCAATTTTCCGAATGTAGCACAAACAAATATTACAGGGAACAATTTAGCGTCACTTAGTTCGTTTATGTCTAGATGTGGTCCTGGTTCTGTTATTACTTTTGATAACGTAAAAGTTCAAGGTCCGGATGGAATAAGACCAATCGAGGGTAAATCAATCGCTCTATACTAAAATAAAATTCTATGAAAAGTAATTTGCTCAAGTATCTTTTTCTAGCTGTTGTTTTTTGCAGTTTTGCTAATGCAGCACATGCACAAAAGCCAAGAAAATCTACAAAAAGAAGTACTAAAACAAAAACTAAAGCGAATATTCAGGCCACAGAAGCTACAGCCGATACTACAGCTCCTGTTGTAGCAGCTCCACCTGCAAAGGAAGCTTCTATGGATAGTTTGCCTCTAAAAGTTGTAAAAGTTTCATTACGACCTGATGAAGCAGTAGAAACTTCTGTTTTAAGAGAAAGAACTCCTTTATCTTACGAGCATTTACGTGCTGATGACGCTGTTTATCGCCATAGAATCTGGAGAGAATTGGATACTAGGGAAAAACAAAACTTACCTTTCATGTATGCAGCTGATGCAGATAATGGTAATCAACGCTTCATCTCCATCATTCTTCAAGCATTACAAGACAGTTCAAACGGTATAACTGCTTTTTCAAGTATTGATGATCGTTTTACTACACCGATGACTAAAGGTGAGATAGCAAAAGCTGTATTAGGAGAAGAAATTGAAGTTCCTGATTACGATTCTGTTGGTAATTTGGTAGGCACCAAGAAAAAAAGAAATGACATCAACTTGGATTCTTTTTACAAATTTCACATCAAAGAAGAAGTGATTTTTGACAAAGAAAGCTCTAGATTGTTTTGGAGAATATTAGGGATATCCCCTGTAAAAAACATCCTAACATCTACTGGTATTGATTTAGGTCCATCAGAATTATTCTGGGTATATTATCCTGATATGCGCCCTGTTTTTGCAAAGTTTGAAGTTTATAACGGAAAGAACTTTGGAGGCAGAATGAGCTGGGAAGAACTATTTGAAAGTAGAATGTTCTCAGCAAGAATTATCAAAAGTTCAATGGACAATCCAAGAGATATTCAAATCAAAAATATTCCAGGATTAGATAATAATGGTATTCTACAATTATTTGAAGGTGAAAATATCAAAGAAAAGATATTTAACTACGAGCAAGACTTGTGGAGCTACTAATCTTCTAATTCACATGATAAAGAAACCCTTTCCATCGGAAAGGGTTTTTCTTTTTTAATTATTTTCCATTTATTTGATGAAAGTATTCGTATATGATTTTTGCTTTCGCAGGACCTGTTTCTTGTTGAATTTCAATCAAACTTAATTTGCTGATTTTCTTTACAGACTTAAATTTCTTTAATAATGCAGATGCTGTATTGACACCAATTCCAGGAATGGTTTCAATTTCATTTTGTATGGCATTTTTACTTCTTTGGTTTCTATGAAATGTAATACCGAACCGATGCACTTCATCTCTGATTCTTCTGATTAGTTTTAAGCTTTCACTGGTCCATGGCAATCTTATTGATTGATTATCCCCTTCAAAAAAAAGTTCCTCGTGATTTTTAGCCAATCCAACTAATGTGGTTTTGCCATTAATACCTAATTCATGAATGCTCTCCAATGCTGCACTTAGTTGTCCTTTCCCTCCATCAATAATAATCAATTTAGGAAGTGGTTCTCCCAATGATATCAACTTGCTGTATCTTCTGTTTACAATTTCTTTCATCGAAGCGAAATCATTGATGCCCTCAACTGTTTTGATATTGAAATGTCTATAATCTTTTTTACTAGGAATACCATTTCTAAAACATACCATAGCGGCTACAGCATTGGTACCATGTAAGTTAGAATTGTCGAAACATTCAATATGGTCGGGAAATGTATTTAATTGTAAATCTTCCTGTAATTGTAAAAGAACATTTTCAACTTCGTCATTTGTTTTTTCTTCAAGCGCTAGCATTTTTTTAGCTTGCAATTCTTTTGAAAAATGATTCACATTTTTGATTGAGAGATCTAATAATTTTCTCTTATCGCCAGCTTTAGGAACTGTAATTGTAATAGTAGCATCAGGATATTCCAATTCAAATGGTAAAATGAGTTCTTTAGCATCGCTGTTGAAAGTTTCTCTCAAACTTGCGATAGCAAGAGATAAAATATCCTCTTTCGTTTCTTCTAGTTTCTTTTCTAACGAGATTGTTTTCGTGTAAATAATACTTCCATCATTTACAGCGAGATAATTTACAAAGGCCAAATTACCTTCTTCTAAAATGCTGAAAATATCTACATTTCCAGTTTTGGTATTTACTACTGTTGATTTGGCTTTGTATTGTTGCAGATCCAAAATCTTTTGATGAATGGCAGCAGCTTTTTCAAATTCAAGATGCTCTGTATGCATTTGAAGTTTGGATTTGAGTTCTTCCATTAATGGTTGCAAATTTCCTTTCAACAGTGAAATCAATTGATCGATGCCATTTGTATAATCATCAATATTTTGTAGGCCTTCACATGGACCTTTACAATTTCCTAAATGATATTCTAGACAAACTTTGAACTTCTTTTTATCAATATTTTTTTCTGATAAATTCAACTGACAATTTCGCAATGGAAAATATTGCTTGATAAAATCCAGCATTTCTCTCACGTTCACAATTGATGTGTAAGGACCAAAATAACGGCTGCCATCTTTAATGTGTTTCCTAGTGATAAAAACCCTTGGAAATCTTTCATTTTTAATCACTACAAAAGGGTAGCCTTTATCATCTTTTAGATTGATGTTATAATGAGGTTGGTATTCTTTTATCAAGGAGTTTTCAAGAAAGAAAGCATCAGCCTCATTATCGACAATTGTAAATTCAATGCGGTTGATATGCTTTACAAGTTCAACCGTTTTCTGATTGTCTAAAGTTCTGTTGAAATAGCTACTGATTCTTTTCTTTAATTGCTTTGCTTTTCCCACATATATCAACGTCCCGGATGAATTATAGTATTTATAAATTCCGGGTTCGGTAGGTATGCCTGAAGCAATTTTAGAAAATTCCTGGTGGGTCATTATTTATAGCTCCATTTAATATTTACTTCATCTTCGGGGCCATTGGGAGAAATGGTAACCGCTTTGGCGCTAATACCGGGAATCCAAGTCAGTTGCCTAGTTCTCTCTGAATCCAATTCTTTCACCATAAAAATTCTGTTGATTTTATTGGTTTCGGGTTCTATATAAATATTCCAGTATTGCCATGGTATGCTGTTAGGAACTTTACCAATTGAATAGTAAGTGAGGGTGATTGCATTCAATGTCTGATCAAAAAATTTATTCTCTTTGAAATAAGGTTGCAATGATGAAGAATCGATAAAAGGAGAGTAAAATTCGCCAAACACTTTATCAAATGCTTCCACATTTATCCATGATGTATCTGGAAGGTTATTTACTTTGGTGATTTTAATGGGGTTGATGCCACTGTTTTTAATATCAACAATTTGTCCTTTGATGAAATTCCCTAAAGGAAAAAAACTAGGTGCTTCGGTGGATGTATCTTCATCATTCAACGAATTATTTTCAACAGCAGTATTGCTTTCTTGATGACAGGAAATACATATCAGTAAACACAAAAACAACAAACTAATTCTCATCTCTAATATTTTGAATAGGAATTGATAAAAACAACTTAATAAAATAAATGTTGAAAAATAAGTTTCAATTGTTTTAAAAGTTTCTGGAGATCCCCAATTTCAAACCAATATTATATTGTTTTTCATTGTACAAGTATTTGCTATCATAAGAAGAAAATAGCTGGTATCTGAATTGTGGCCCTGCATTGATTCTTGAACCATTGGGCAATTTGTAACTTAAAAACGTTTCGAAGCTGGTATTTACATTCCATTTACGAAAGGAAGACCCATCTTGAAAATATGTTTTTGTTTCATTAGTATTTTGGCCGGGATATCCGCCTACAAGATAGCTCGGTTGAATGGTAGCGCCAGCAAACCATTTTAATTGATGGTTTCCGATTAGCTCCAGCTCTGTACCAAAAGGAATAGAAATCTGATAAGTACTGCTGCTGAATTTTTTAAATTCAGCATTCATATCCGGATTGAGCATTTGAATATCGTTGGCTTGAATTGGATTGCTTACGCCTGAATTAAAGGACTCGTTATTTGCTAAATCATCCTGTGCATCTTTATTTGTCAGTTTATAATTTGTATAGTTTAATTGCATCCCGGCTTTTAATCGTAATGAAGAGGTGACATTTACCAGAAAAGCACCGCCGGCTTCAAGATTATATTCAGGCATATATCTCAAATTTTTACTAAAATCATTTA
Source organism: Streptomyces griseus (assembly GCA_943323705.2). Lineage (GTDB taxonomy): Bacteria > Bacteroidota > Bacteroidia > Chitinophagales > Chitinophagaceae > Ferruginibacter. The sequence goes on along the minus strand of CALPIT020000028.1, from coordinate 8,816 downwards.
CATTTTGAAGATGATTTGTTGATGTATTTGAAATTTCTGATTCGGTATTTCTAAAGCTATTGCTATATCCTACAGAAGAGGTAGCATAAAGCTGATAAGACAATTCACTTTGGTCGTTATTTTTTACAGAAATGTAAATTGGTTTTTGTGCAGATGTGTTAATCTTATTCTCTGACTCAGATAACAGATGGCTTACTTGTTGTTGTAAATTTAATTCTTGTATTTGAGGTTGAGAATATTTTTCAGAAAAATCAATTGGGGTATAATTTTCAATTGCAGTAGGGGCTGATTCAATATTATTTATGCTGAATTTAATTTCTTGTTTCGTTTTGTTTTTTGTTACTTTTTGATACAATTCTTTCTTCTTGTAAATAGCATCGCTTTCAACTTTTGCTGCGAAGGTTATTGGTTGATTTTTATAATTTTGAATCGAAGTTTTATTTTCAGTTGAATTGGTTTGTTGAAGAATAACAGCGTTGTAATTATTAAGAATAAAAAATGAAACTATGAAAATAAGAAAAGCCGCTGCTGATGGTGATTTTTTAGAAGGATGAATGTTGTTGTAAACACTATTCCACACTCTAATAGAAGGCCTCATTTTAAAATTTTCGGTTGCCTCTCTGAGAAATTGTTCAAAGTTATCGTTATGATCGAATAGGTTCATCTGCTCTAGTTCAGTAATTTAAATAGTTAAATAGCTGCGGTGTTTTTTGTCTTTTTAAACGACTGATCAATCACTCCTCTTTTTATCAAAATATTTTCAAGCATTATTTTAGCTCTTGCATATTGGCTTCTACTCGTTCCTTCTTCAATTTCTAAAATAGAGGCTATTTCTTTATGCGAAAAACCTTCAATTGCATACAAGTTTAAAACGGTTTTATATCCCAAAGGCAACATCCTTATACATTCAATGATATGTTTGGTTTGCATCATTGAATACACAGAAGCTTGACGGGCCTCCATATTTTCTGCGTGAGCAATGTCTAAATATTCTGAAAACTTCTTGTTCTTTTTGAGAATGTTGATACAAGTGTGTACGATTACTCTTCTGATCCATCCTTCCAATGATCCTTCGTTTCTATATTGATGCAGTTGTGAAAAAATCCTGATAAAGCCTTCTTGCAACATGTCTTCAGCATCTGCTCGGTTATTGGCATACCTGTAGCAAACACCAAGCATTTTGGAGTTGTATTTATTGTATAATACTTCTTGAGCGGAAATATTATTCAATTTGCAACCTTCCAGGATTTGCAATTCAGTCATACCAATTTTAAAAAGTTGTTTAATTTGATGGCCATAAATATAGGAATAAATTGAAATCTTCAAAAGTCAAGTTACCCCCAAAAATGAAAAAGTAATTTTCATGTAAATGAACTTGAAACTTAGCTTCTTTTTCTTTGTAAACTATCAACTGGATAAACCATTTTGAAACTGTCTCTCAAATTATTAACCCAACTGGTTAGCGTTTTTTTCTGGGTTTCACTGAGTGAGGCATCACTATGAATAAGTGTATATGAAGATAAAGGCATTTCATTTTCTTCAATTTGTTCTGCTATTTCTTCCAGTTTATGATACTGTCTTCTCAAAGAATAGCTTCCAAATTCAGAAAAATTAAGTTCTCCTTTTCCTTCATCAATATGATTGGTTAGCCATTTGCTTATGGGTTGAATATTGGCATACCATGGATACTCAGTGTGGTTACTGTGGCAATCGTAGCAGCTTGTTTTTAAAATAGCAGCCACTTCAGCAGGAACTTTATGTGAAGTTTCTATAGATGCCGGTATCAAGGCATCACCATTGTTATAATTGTATTTTGGGTAAAATTGAGCCAATAATAGAATAATAATAACAGCTATTACAATTGTTTTTAAAAACTTTTTCATGTGTTAATATAGTTTATTTTTAGTCACATGTTATAGCCTTTATTATCATTCTCGGTTGGTATGAGCCAACTCCTATGGCTATTTCATGTTCATGTGTTTAAGTCAAAATTTAAAAGTAAAAAGTAAAAAAATGGTGCATTCTTTTTTTAAATTTTTAATTTTTAATTTGTATTGCTATTATTTTCTTGTTAAAACATTTCCCGTCATTTCTTTAGGACTTTCAATTTCCATTAATGATAAAATTGTTGGTGCGATATCACCAAGCTTTCCAGAAATAACTGTTCCATTCCAATGTTTATCAATCACAAAAAGTGGAACGGGATTTAAAGTATGTGCGGTATTGGGAGTTCCATCTGCATTGATTTCAAAATCTGCATTGCCATGGTCTGCAGTGAGTAGTATTGTATAATCTTTTTCAAGCGCAGCGGTGACAACTTTTTCTACACAAGCATCTACCGTTTCAACAGCTTTGATAACAGCTTCCCAAACGCCTGTATGTCCTACCATATCTGCATTTGCAAAATTCAAACAGATAAAATCAGGGGCTGTAGTTTTGATTTCATCGACAACTGCCTGTGTAACTTCTGCGGCACTCATTTCTGGTTGTAAATCGTAAGTGGCTACTTTTGGCGAAGGAATCATGATTCTCTTTTCACCTTCAAATGGCTTCTCACGACCCCCACTGAAGAAGAAACTAACATGAGGATATTTTTCGGTTTCGGCTATACGAAGTTGTGTTTTTCCGTTTGCAGCTAAAATCTCTCCAAGTGTATTTTTTAAATCATCATTTTCAAAAATCACATGTACACCTTTGAATGACTGATCGTATTGCGTCATTGTGGTGTAATGCAAATTCAATTTTTTCATGTCAAATTCAGGCATATCCTTTTGAGTCAACACTTCTGTAATTTCCCTGCAACGGTCTGTTCTGAAATTAAAACAGATGACCACATCATCATTTTCTATTTTACCATTTTCAATTTTTGCATTAATCAGTGGCTTGATAAATTCATCTGTAGTTCCGTGTTCATAAGATTGTGAAATACTTTCTACAAGATTATCGGATAAGGTGCCTATGCGATTTACCATTCCATCATATGCTATTTTAACTCTTTCCCATCTTTTGTCTCTGTCCATGGCGTAATAGCGCCCTGTAATGGTGGCAACGCAACCTACAGAAGTTGCGATATGATTTTCCAGTTCTTGTATGAATTTGATGCCCGACTTAGGGTCAGTATCTCTTCCATCGGTAAAAGCGTGTACAAAAACATTGTTGAAATCAAGAGATTTACATAGTGATAACATCGCTTTAAGATGGCTAGTATGTGAGTGAACACCGCCATCGCTTACCAAACCAATTAAATGAAGTTTTTTATGGTTTGCTTTTGCAAAATGTATACTTTCTATTAAGGTAGCGTTGGATTGAAATTCGTTGGTTTTAATTGCTACATTGATTCTTTGTAATTCCTGATAAACTATTCTACCGGCACCAAGGTTAAGATGGCCCACTTCACTATTGCCCATTTGACCTTCGGGTAAGCCAACTTCTTCACCACAAGTGATTAATGTTGAATTCGGGTATTTTGAATATAACGAGCTTACAAATGGCACATTGGCATTTTGAATGGCATCGCTTTTCTTGTCTTTTCCGAGGCCCCAGCCATCCATTATGACTAGCGCTATTTTTTTATTCTTCATCCTGCAAAATTAATTAAATGAGCTCATAAAGAGTGTGATAATATTTGCTTGAAAGATGTTTATGCACACAATTATTATGTAGATAATTCGTTACTATTAGTGTGCTTATTCCTTACATGTAATATTTGAACTCTAAAAATTACATGTGATGAGTTTTAAAAGTAATGATTATGAAAAAATTAATAATTATTCTTGTAGGCTTCATGATGTTATCATCATTTAGCAATGGCCAATTGATTGATGAAGTGATTACTTCATTAAAAACAGGAAAGGCTGAGCAGTTATCCTCTTTATTTGACAATACCATTGAAATCGCATTGCCAGAAAGTAATAACAGTTACAGTAAAAATCAGGCAACAGCTGTCATAAAAGACTTTTTTATCCTACATCAGGTAAAGAATTTTGAGGTTTTGCATAAAGGGGAAAATGGCGGCTCACAATTTTGCATTGGCATGTTGTATACTAAAAATGGCACCTTCAGAACAACCATTTATATCAAGCAAAAGCCTGATAAAAAAGTAATTCAAGAAATCAGATTCGAACTGAATTGATATTCACTATATCATCTATTTTTCATAATAAATACCCAATCTTGTCATTATGGTCTTGATTGGGTATTTTTTATTTGTAATAAAAGTTTGTCTTCATCTAATCAGCTGTTTTGTTTTCATTGCTTAGATTTGTGAATAATATGAATCAGCATCATTTAGAAACATTAATTGTAAATGCCCTACACGAGGATATCGGTGATGGTGATCATAGTACTTTATCTTGTATTGATAAACATGTAAGTGGCAAAGCGGTTTTGAAAATTAAAGAGGATACGGTGATTGCAGGAGTTGAAATCGCAGAGAAGATATTTAAAATGGCAGATGCATCTGTTTATTTCAAACCCTCAAAAAAAGACGGGGAACAGGTTCAAAATGGTGAAATTGCTTTTGAAGTTTTTGCACCTGTTCACACCATATTAAAATGTGAAAGGTTGGTATTGAACACCATGCAAAGAATGAGTGGAATAGCCACTTTAACCAGACAATACACTGATTTACTAAAAGGTTATCACACTAGATTATTGGATACTCGTAAAACAACACCCAATTTTCGTTTACTTGAAAAAGAAGCAGTAAGAATTGGAGGTGGCGAAAACCATCGTTTCGGTCTTTATGATATGATAATGTTGAAAGACAACCATATTGATTATTGTGGCTCCATAGAAAAAGCAATTCAGTTAGCCTATGATTATGTGCAAAGTTCAAAGCCAGGTTTGAAAATTGAAGTGGAAACAAGAACTCTTGAGGATGTTAAAAAAGTAATGGCAATCGGTAAAGTAGACAGAATCATGCTTGATAATTTTACTGTAGAAGATATTCAATCCGCTTTGTTGTTAATCAACCGAAAATTTGAAACAGAAGCAAGTGGAGGTATAACACTTAGTAATTTAAAGTCTTATGCTTCTACAGGGGTAGATTTTATTTCATGTGGTGCTCTTATTCATCAGGCCAGAAGTGTAGACCTGAGTTTGAAAGCTGTTATAATTTAAAAACGTTATTACATTGAAGAAGAAATCAAATTCATCATCTCCATTCGTGTATTCCACAGATCCTCATTTTCAGCCCCCCGTTGAAAAAGAAGTAGAAAGTGAAGTGCTTTTACCAGCAGCTCAAAAACTCATAGTTCGCCTGGAAACCAAGCACAGAGCAGGTAAAATTGTTACTATTGTAGATGGCTTTTCCGGCACAACAGACAACTTCGAGGAGATTTCCAAAAAACTTAAAAACCATTGTGGTACAGGGGGTTCTGCAAAAGACGGGGAGATTTTGGTTCAGGGAGACCACAAGGAAAAGGTATTTCAATGGCTGATTAAAAATGGGTTTTCTCAATCCAAAAAGAAATAGGTCATTTTGGAGGCTTAGCTGTTAGAAAACAATAGTTTTGACATCATCATAATATTTTATTTGAAATAATGATTTTGGTTATTAACAACTTTGTGCAAAAAAATCAGATTTCTGCATTTTATTTTTAGTAACTTGGGAAAAATGTTTGTATGAATTCAAAAATATCAGCAGGAGTTACCATTACGGTTGATACATTTTATCAGCCTGAATACAGTAATCCTATTAATCATGAATTCATGTTTGCCTATAAAATCACCATCGAAAACAACAATAATTTTTCTATAAAATTATTAAGAAGACATTGGTATATCATAGACAGCAATGGGTTCAATAAAGAAGTGGAAGGAGAGGGTGTTGTAGGTATACAGCCAGTAATTCTTCCTAATGGTACCTATAGCTATATCAGTGGTTGCAATCTCAAGACGGAAATGGGTAAAATGCATGGATCTTATCTATTTGAAAACTTAAGTAATAAAAAAACGTTCAATGTTTTTATTCCTATTTTTCAAATGGAAGCACCTTTGAAATTAAACTGATAATTCACCCCCCAATTAATCACCCAGCATAAAAGCTGAACAATAGCGCACATGTCTAAATTAACCTTCAATAATTCCAATAATCAATTTTTCACAAGTTTGAAATCAAGTGTAGACGAATATTTCAAAACTGCAAAAATTGAAAAGACCGGTGATTATCGTTTATATCTAAAAACTTTTATTTTAATTGGTTCAGCAATAACAGCATATTTATTACTTATGCTGGTTCAACCTGTTGTTCTTGTTTCACTTGCATTATGTCTTCTTCTTGGTTTCCTTATGGCTTGTATTGGTTTCAGTGTGATGCACGATGCCAATCATGGCAGTTATAGCAACAATACTAAATTGAATGATTTCATCGGATTGCTCGCATCAAATGGTCTTGGTGCTAACGCTTTTTTCTGGAAACAGAAACATAATGTGATACACCATACATATACTAACGTTGATGGTATAGACGATGATATTGCGAAAAGTCCTATCATACGTCAATGTGAAACACAGAAATGGGTGCCCATGCACAGAATTCAGCATTTGTATATTCCATTCGTGTATGCGTTATCGTCAATATTTTGGATATTTTTTATGGATTTCACCAAATACTTCAGCAGAAAAATTTACACAACAGCTGCTTGGAAAATGACGTTTAAAAATCATTTGATATTTTGGGTGACTAAAATTTATTACTTGAGCATATTCATGTTACTTCCCATTTATATTTGGGGATTTTTACCATGGTTGGTGGGCTTTTTGGTTGCAAATGCAGCAATGGGGGTTACACTTTCTTTTGTATTTCAATTGGCTCATGTGGTTGAAAATACTGAATTTGAACATATTCCGTTAGATACAACCAAGCATATTGAGACCGCTTGGGCAGAACATCAAATCAGAACTACAGCAAATTTTGCGATGAATAACAGAGTGATATCCTGGTTTGTTGGCGGATTGAATTTTCAAATCGAACATCATCTGTTTCCCAGAATCAGTCATGTTCATTATCCTGCAATCAGCAAAATTGTGCAACAAAAATGCAAGGAGTTTAATTTGCCTTACAATTACTATGAAACCATGACTAAAGCAATGGCTTCACATTTTAGGGTGATGCATCAACTGGGAAAGAAACCAGTGCATCAAGATAATGTTCAAATGCAGGCGGCGTGAAAATGATACTGGAAACTGGATGCTGGATGCTAGATGCTGGATACTGGATGCTGGAGGAGAAAGAAAATATCGGAAATGAATTAGTCTTCTCTAATGAATAAGGACAAAATATAACGCGCTGCAACATCACTCTCTTCAATTCTCTGCGGTAAAATAATTCGTGCTTAAGGCTTGTATTTAGCTTTTTCCAAAATTGTTTCCGCATTCATTTTCATCAAATCTACCAAAGAAGTATTTGGGTTTTTGCTCATGAATTTTTTTACAATTTGCCATCCGGTGAATGCACCAATATTGCCTGGAGAAGCCTCGCCTAATTCCTGAGTTTTTGGACTTTCACCAATATAGTTCTTGATGATATTATAGTCTGTATTTTGCAATAAATCATTTTGAATAAAAAGATTCCAAATAGCAGCTTCGTGTTCGTAACAATCCTTTAATTGTTTTTCTGTGTAGCCAATTAACAGGTATTCTTTTTTCTCAGGTAAGAAATGATGTAACAGAAAAAGTCGTTTCCCTTTTTCAATCATTTGTACAGCAAGTGAAGATTCGGTTTTTACTTCCGGATAAAGATCTAGTACGATGTTATTCATGCAATTGACAGCAATGTTCTCAGGCTCAAAACGGTCAGTAATGTATTTTGGATAGGTTTCGTACAACCAATCAGATTGGTAGTAAGAAGCATTTTTTCCAAGGTGCTGTTGCAAACCAATAACAAAAGCCTCTTCAGTTAAAATGTCACCATAGCCATCAAGAGGCCCAATATAGGTAATGATTTGTTGAGGTGTGTTGTACTTTGGGAAATAATACTTCACAAATTGCAGTCCATTTTTTATCTCATTTTCATAAGTTGAAAAATCGTTGTAAATGATTTCTGCCGTATCATAGATGGGTCTGTATATAGAGAGAAATCCCTTGATATAATTTGCGGTTGTATCTAAGCCCCATCTTGGATCTGCATTCAAAATAGTATTTAGAAAATTTTCACCGAAAGAAGGATAAGCGGCTATAAGTGGGTCTAGCTGTTTTTCAATATTATTGCTATCGAGCTTGAATAAATCTTTTTCGAATCTATAAGTTTTAAGACTGATGTTTATATTAGATACATCAGGTGCGTCTGTATGATTATTACAGGAAAAAAAAACAACACTGAAAATCAAAGAAATGAAGAAACGCATACAAATGAATTAACTTTACATTTTACAATTACCGAGTGACGAAGTTACTTCAATCCTTTAAAATTCGGGAGTTGTTTGAAGCATTATTATTTATGATGAAAATATTTCTATCACAGCAAAACTACCACATTGGTAATTTTGAATACAACACAGCGCAGATTATAAAAGCGATTCATCAAGCTAAGATGGAAGGTGGAGATTTGATTGTTTTCAGTGAATTGAGTGTGTGTGGTTATCCACCTCGAGATTTTTTATATTTCAAAGACTTTATTGAGAAGTGTGAAAAAGCAATTGAAGCGATTGCGAAAGAAACAATTGGGATTGCAGTGTTGGTAGGAGCTCCACAAAAAAATCCTGTGAAGGAAGGTAAAGATTTATTCAACGCGGCTTATTTCATAGAAGATGGAATGATTAAGCAAACGATTCAAAAAACCTGTTTGCCAACTTACGATATTTTTGATGAGGACA
>CALPIT020000027.1 GCA_943323705.2 Streptomyces griseus | reverse complement strand
GTTTGTTTGATTTGTTGCGCGAAGATATTGTATTAAGTAAAAATTCAAAATTAAAAATTCAAAAAATCGATATGAAACACCCTTCGATAATGATTGGTCTTTTTTTTAATTTTTACTTTTAAATTTTGATTTTTTTAGAAAAAAAAATGGCAAGTTACTTACATCGCACCGCTCAACCATCTACCCTTGCTATCTTCCGATCCTGGGGGAATTCAACAGGAGCTGGTCGTATAAGACTTGCCGGGGCAAAGATAGGGGAAAATGTTTGTTAATCGGCCCCCTAAATCCCCCAAAGGGTGACTTTGTTTGCAATTTGCTAGGCTGTGCACACAAAAAATAATTTATCTTATTTGTATCCAAATGCCTAAATAAGTAAAACATCCAAAATAAAACATAATCAAAGTCCCCCTTTGGGGGATTTAGGGGGCTTCTTAAAACGAAAACCCCGGTTTATCCGATCTCGAATTTATTGTAGCCACACCTATCAACTGGTCATTTCTGTCTGTGAAGGATTTATAATAAAGCAATACCGTGTATGAATTTTCTGTTTCCCAGTAATTTCCTTCTAGTGCTATTTTATTGGTTGGATCATTTTTACTAACTGAGATATAGGTGTAATTGTAGTACCCCTGTTTCAAATTGGCAACAGTTTCGTACTTTCCATTTTCCATATTATAATTCAGTTTCCATTTGTCAGTCAAATTAAAACCGGTAAAAGCCCCTGCTAGATAAAGATCTCTTTCAGGATAAGGCAACCCATCCGGTCGGGCATATGAAAAATGAATATTCGCATAATCTCCTTGCCAAAAAGGATTGATACTTTCATACGTAATGATATTGTACATTCCATTATAATCTGGAATATAGATGTACCGTTCTGCGGATCTGTCTTTGTCTGTTTTTAAATACAAATTGGCTTCATTTTGATTGTAAACACCACTATCCACCCTATCGCTTAATAATCTAAAACTTCTCAAATCTAGCCATCGCCATTCTTTGCCACCAGGAAAAACGCCCACACTTTCAATATCATAAATCAAGTTATTCCCTCTAACATAAGTAGGCACGATATCTCGCTGGTTATTATCCCATCTGTTGTTTTGTAATATCACTGCTTTTACTTGTTGTGCAGCACTGAATGCATTGATATCCATTAATGTCGCAGAAAACCTTACTCGTTGGTGGGTGTTGAATAATTGCGGGGTAAAAGGTTGCACAATAGTTGCATTGATGGATGCCTTTTGCTCTATTACTAGGAATTGTTTTGTAAACACTTTTTTAGCCGTATCACCATCCAAATAAACCAATAACAAATAGTTCCCCGACCTTGTAGGCATTGAATTTTGTTCAGGTAAAAAAGCTTGGTAATGTGTATACCGCTGGAAAGAAATGGATGAATAGCGATAGGTTGTAATCCTGTTCTGTGTAAACCCTTTAATAAAGTCTAACGCCAACAAATTAGCTGGCTTCCAATTGTAATCACATAATATGTAAGTAAAAAAATAGCTTTTGAAATTAGCGTCCATGTCATCAAATTCAAGTTCTAATTTATTATCGCCTTTAAGTTTATAAACAGGAAGCCCTTGCTGATTTCCATAAGCAAACAACTGAGCCGTTTTTATATTGGGTTGATATATTTTCTCAACAACCTGTGCTTCCAACATGCAGATGCTACAAGTAAAAAAGAAAAACAATAAGAAAACAACTCGCTTACAGAAATTCATTTGTAGTTTAATTAATTTAATTTTGAAAGATAGTAAAATTACATCGTATTGGATATCTCATTGTTCATTGCCAAAAGAATAGCCTTTAAAAACAGGCAAACCTTCTCCCGCTTTATCATCAGATTGGCTATCGGTGCTACCGCACTCAGTGTGGCCGTGATGATTGTAGCGCTGAGTTTTGTCAATGGATTTCAACAAGTCATTGGTAATAAAGTATTCAGCTTTTGGGGACATATCCGCGTTCAACAAAATATAGAAAACAAAGTCAGTGTTGCAGAAGAATACCCTATAAACAGAAACGATACCGTAGAATTGTATCTCAGTAAATTGAATGATGTGGTTTCAGCAGAACGATACGCCACCAAATCCGCCATCCTGAAATACAAAACAGGAATTGAAAGTGTATTGCTCAAAGGCATAGATAGTAGCTTTCATTTCAACAGAATGAAGAGTTTTCTTCAAAATGGCAAATGGCTTCGTTTCAAAGATAGCAGCTACAGCAAAGACATCAATATCAGTGCTTATACCGCCAATCAATTACAACTGAAAACCGGCGATAGCTTAATCGTTTTTTTCTTCAGGCAAGACGGCAGCAAAACAGCCAGAAAATTATCGGTGTCAGGAATTTACAAAACGGGCATTGATGAATATGACAAAAATTTCGCGTTATGCGATATCAATCTCATCAGAAAACTAAACAACTGGAATAGTAATCAAATCGGCGGCTATGAAATCTTCTTGAAGGACTATGCGTTAACTGATAGTCTGAATGAAAAAATATATGAAGAATTGCCACAAAGTTGGTACAGCCGTAGTATCAAATCGGTTTATCCCAACATCTTTGATTGGCTTGATTTGCAGGGACAGATTAAAAACATGTTGATTGGCATTATGATGATAATTGCTGCAGTAAATCTCATCACCTGTCTGATTATTTTATTGTTGGAAAGAACACGCATGACAGGCATTTTAAAAGCTATTGGCGCCAACAACTGGCATATTCAAAAAATCTTTTTATATCACACATCAATCATTGCTTGTGCGGGTATTATCATTGGCACTTTTGCAGGATTATTGATTTGCTGGCTACAAATGAAAACAGGTTTTATCAAATTGAATGAAGAAGCTTACTTCATTTCAGAGGCAAGCGTGCATGTCATTTGGTGGCAAGTTGTTCTTGTTGATCTGATTACCATTGCCATTTGTTTTATGACATTAATCATCCCAACAATACTTGTCAGAAAAATTGCACCGGTAAAAGCCATTCAATTCCGTTAACTATTTTTCAATTCATACAACACAATTGCTGTCGCAATAGCCGCATTTAGAGATTCTGCATTACCATAAGCGGGAATGGTAATCTTTTCATCAGCTAATTGCTGAAGTTCATCACACAAACCATTGGCTTCATTTCCAATCAACAAAATCCCCTCACCTAACCCTTTGTAGTTTTTCAAAGCATTACCTTGAAGTAAGGTAGCCAGCACTTTTACGGAGTGATTATTTTTAACCCAATCGATATGGTTTGTATATAAAATATTTACGTTTCCCAGACTCGCCATTGTACTTTGAACCACCTTGCTATTGTAGGCATCAGCTGTTTTCAAGGAGCAAATAATATTTTTTATTCCAAACCAATCAGCCGTTCTGATGATGGTGCCCAGATTCCCAGGATCTTGAATGTCGTCGAGTACAAGAGTTATGTTATTCTTCAACGCTATATCTGAAACCACAGTTGCTTTTTTAAACACCGCTACCACTTTATTGGGTGTGGTATAAGTTGCGAGTTTTGAAAGCTCAATTTCAGTGACCACATGCATAAATTTCTCAAAATCAGGAAGCAAGTTTATTTCTTTTTCAATCCAATCTGAAAGTCCGTAAATAGCAACACATTCAAATGCCGCTGCCAGTAATAGCTCGTGAACTACTTTTGGACCTTCAGCCAAAAAAGTATGACTTTCATCTCTGAATTTTTTGTGCTGTAAACTTTGAATATCTTTGATTGTTGCTTTGCTTAACATAGCCCGAAAATATGGCATTTTTTTCCTTTAATACATCAAGTTTCATTTCAGGGATTCGTTTTCTGTTATTGATATTTGTATTGGCTTCCTGCAACAGACCTTTTGTAAGAAATGCGCCAAAGAACGAATACATTCTTTACAATAATCATATTGATGTAAATGGAACAAATTTTGTAAAATCCGAAAAGCTCATTTTGCTTCAAAGATTGTACGGACAACTTGACGATAGTTCAAAAGTAAAAACAAAAACCAGATTCATTTTCTTCAAAACTATTCCCAAACCATTGGTTTACGACAGCAGTGCTACCAACAATTCTGCCGAAAACATGAAAGCATCGTTGTTTCACCTCGGTTATTACAATGCAAATGTGTATGGCAAAACAGATACTTCCGGCAAAAAAATATCAGTTACTTATGAAATCAATCCAGGTAACCCTACATTAATTGACACCGTAAGCTACCGACTTAAAAAAAATCAACTTCAGGAATTTGTGCCTTCGTTTAAGAAAAAAAGTTATTTAAAAATCAACGACCCTATTACGAAAGCCGGCGTTATCACAGAAATAGCTAGATTGGTAGACAGTTTCAGAAACAATGGATTTTATAAGTTTACATCGGCAGAGTTGAAAGTAATGGGAGATACCAGTTTCGAAGCGCTAACCAATATTAACGAAGATCCATTTCAACAATTGAGCATTATCGCCGAGGCTCAGCAAAAAAAGGATTCACCTAAGGTGAAACTAGCCATTCTTCTTAATCCGCCAAGAGACACGACAAAGTTGAACAAATTCTACATCAATGACATTCACATTTTCCCTGATTATAGGCAAGGTTTTAGAAAAGAAGACACCTCTTTTTTTCACTTGCAACAGGTTGGAGACATTTCACTTCATTATCATGAGCAATTATTGAATCCTGAATTGTTTGAAAAAAACATCTTGTTTAAACGAGGCAACCTGTACAAACAATTTGAGTATTACCGAACCTTATTCAACCTCAGTAAGTTGGGTGTTTGGCAAAGTGTAAATATCATCGTCACCGAAACGCCCGGAAAAGACAGTCTGCTAGACCTCGAAATAGAACTCATTCCTTCCAAAAAATATGGATTTGAAACAGCTTTGGAAGTCAGTTATTCTGCAGCCAGCAACACGAGTAATGTACTTGCTGGAAACCTATTCGGATTGTCTGGAAATATTTCACTTGTCAACAGAAATCTGGCCAAAGAAGCCATCCGTATGACACATAATATCAGAGCGGGTATAGAATTTAATAACAATATCGGAGCTAATAGTAAACTCATCAATTCGAATGAATTAAGCTATACCAATTCCACTTCTTTTCCGAGACTTATCTTTCCGAGAATACCCAATGCTTTCAATAAGCAAACATCTATGAATAATGGGGAAACTTTTATCAACGCTGGGATTGCTTACAATACAAGACTGAATTTATTCAACCTTCAAACTACAAATGTGGCTTTTGGTTGGTCGGGTATCAACAAAAGAAAATGGAAATGGGCCTGGACGCCCATGAATTTCGGTTTCAGTAATTTATTCAATCAATCAGACAGCTTTAAAAATATCGTAGCCGAAAATCCATTTCTAAATTATTCCTACAACACCGCTTTTACCGTTGGTATGGGAATCAGTTTTTCTAAATTGTTCACCAACTTTTATCACCCCAACAGTTTATCAAAAGAAATGTCTGTTAGGTTCAATGCTGAAGAATCCGGACTTACTTGGGGACTTGTACCCGTATTAAATAAATACAAAAGAAGGTACATCAAAGGCGATGTGGAAGTGAAACACATCATCAAGTACAATAAAGCTTCATTTGGATTTCGCGGATTTTTGGGCGTTGGTATTCCTTTGCTAGGAACAGACACCAACAGAACTTTACCATTTAACAAGCAATATTTTGGTGGAGGCAGCAACAGTATGAGAGCTTGGCCAGTTAGAGGAATTGGACCAGGAGGAAGACCATTGATTCCATTCTCATCCAACAAAACGATTTTTAACGACAAAACCGGAGATATGCAGTTGGAATTAAACGCAGAATACCGTTTTGATATCGCGAACATCATTCCGAACACGATGATTTTACGTGGAGCCATATTCTCTGACATTGGTAATATCTGGAATCTAAGAAATACCAAACTAGATGGCAGCTCCGATAGTGCACAGTTTCAACTTAAAAACCTATACAGCCAAACAGGTGTTTCTGCAGGTACAGGCCTTCGCCTCGACTTCAACTATTTTGTATTGAGACTTGATTTTGGCTTCAGATTTAAAAGACCTGAATTGTATTACATCAATGACGGATGGAAAGCTCCTAATATCGGATTTGATGATGCCTTCAAGAAAATCTTTACCAGAGGTACGAACTCTGAGTACAGACAATGGAGATATGAGAATTTTAATTTTACTATCGGTATAGGATACTCGTTCTAGCTAGCTTTCTTTATTTTCATTAGACTTCCCCTGCAAAATTTCTAGTTCTTGTATAAATTCAGAAACCCCAATAGCCTCATCTACACGCGTTTCCCCGATTGCAGTTCTCCGCAATTCGCTAAGATAACCACCACAGCCCAGTTCTCTTCCTAAATCATTCGCCAAACTACGTATATACGTTCCCGTTGAGCAAATAACTTTAAAGTGAATTACAGGAAATTCAATTGAAGTGATTTCGAAAAGTTGTATGTTGATCTTTCTTGGCTTCAATTCGATTTCTTCTCCCCTTCTGGCCAGTTCGTATAACGGTGTTCCTGCTTTTTTTAGTGCTGAATATACCGGAGGCAATTGCTCGATTTCTCCAACAAATTTTTTAGCGGCTTCATAAACCATGGATTCAGTAATGCCTGAATAATCTTTTTGCTGTTCGGGCAAACTTTCCAAATCGTAAGTTGGTGTAACCGCACCGATGGTGATGGCTCCTGTATATTCTTTTTCCTGAGCCATGAACTCATTAATCTTCTTTGTGTATTTTCCGGTGCAAATGATTAGTAATCCTGAAGCCAGTGGATCCAGTGTTCCTGCATGGCCAATTTTTTTGATGCGAAGCAAGCTCCGAAGTTTTTTAACCACATCAAAAGAAGTCCAATGTACAGGCTTATCAAACAACAACACTTTCCCTTCAGCAAAAATTTCCTGTGTTATATTATCTATCCGAAAACGCTTGGTAGTACCTAATTGTACTTCAGGCTGTATGCCAGTGCGGGCAATATGTTTCTTAAGGTAACTTCCTTTTTGTTTCAAAATAATGTTATTGGCAAAGTGATTAATAAGCTCTTGCAAACAACACTCTTTGTGTGCTTGGTTTACCTGTTAAAATACATGTTCCTTCTTCTTGTTTGTTATTCAGCGGAATACAACGAATGGTGGCTTTAGTTTGTTCTTTGATTTTATCTTCCGTTTCACCAGTTCCATCCCAATGCGCTGAAACAAATCCTGCTTTGGTATCCAGCAGATTTACAAACTCATCCCAAGAATTGGCTTCTCTGATGTTTTCATTTCTGAAAGCTAACGCACGTTGGAAAATATTGGCTTGTATTTCTTCAAGCAAATCTTTTATATAACCAGCCAATCCATCAAAAGAAACTGATTTTTTTTCTTTGGTATCTCTTCTCGCCAACTCCACTACATTGTTTTCAATATCTCGCAATCCCATGGCTACTCTTACTGGAACACCTTTCAATTCATATTCGGCAAATTTCCATCCCGGACGCGCATTATCAGAGCTGTCATATTTAACGGAAATACCTAAAGCTTTTAAATCTTTTATTAGCGAAGCCACTTTATCATCGATAACAGGCTTACTTTCTTCACCTTTATAAATAGGAACGATGACTACTTGTAAAGGCGCGATTCTTGGCGGCATGATCAACCCTTGGTCATCACTGTGTGCCATAATTAACGCTCCAATCAAACGGGTAGAAACGCCCCAACTGGTTGCCCATACATATTCCTTTTTGTTCTCTTTATTTAAAAACTGAACATCAAATGCTTTTGCGAAATTTTGTCCGAGAAAATGTGATGTTCCTGCTTGTAACGCTTTGCCATCTTGCATCAACGCTTCTATACAATACGTATCCTCTGCACCAGCAAATCTTTCATTAGGTGTTTTTATACCCTTGATAACTGGAACAGCCATGAAATTCTCAACAAATTCTGCGTAAACATCAAGCATTTTTTCAGTCTCAATAATTGCTTCTTCTTTGGTAGCATGAGCAGTATGACCTTCCTGCCATAAGAATTCGGCCGTTCTTAAAAACAATCGTGTTCTCATTTCCCATCTCACCACATTGGCCCATTGGTTAATTAAAATTGGCAAATCCCGATAAGATTGAATCCAAGATTTATAAGTATTCCAGATAATGGCTTCACTGGTAGGTCGAATAATAAGCTCTTCTTCCAATTTAGCTTCAGGATCAACAATAAGTTTTCCTTTGTTATTGGGATCGGTTTTCAATCGATAATGCGTAACTATAGCACATTCTTTTGCAAAACCTTCTGCATTCTTCTCTTCTGCTTCAAATAAACTTTTGGGAACAAACAAAGGAAAATAGGCGTTTACATGGCCCGTTTCTTTAAACATTTTATCGAGCTGGTCTCTCATGTTTTCCCATAATGCATAACCATAAGGTTTGATCACCATGCAACCTCTAACTGCAGAATAATCTGCCAATTCACCTTTTATCACCAAATCATTGTACCATTGAGAATAATCAGCGGCTCTTGATGTTAACTCCTTGCTCATATATAAATTATTTTTTAAACTTTCTTTTATAAGACTTTAACAAAAAAAAATACCAAACCTTGCTTTCGACTTTTAGCTTTGTAATCGTTAGCGGCATTTTTAAAGTGCCACAAAAGTAATAACTTCATGCTACAATCTATTTAAACCTTGGCGTATGTACCATAAAATTTTACCTTTCATAGCAATAACCCTCTGTTTATTCAGTTGCACCAACAAATACAAAATCACACAAACCCCCGATGATGTCTATTATTCTCCCATAAGAGGAATCGACGAAGACATCAACACAGAAAAAAACAATACTTACGCCTCATCAGAAAATAGGGAAATCATCATGTCAAGACACGACAGCAGATGGAGAAATATAGACGGAGATTACAATTACAATTACGATCCATATCGTTACGGATTCACATACGGTTATTATTACAACCCCTACTACTATCCCTATCCTGTTTACAATTATGGCATCACTCCATCGAATCCTAAAAACACCACCCCAAGAACTACCAATTTGGGAAGCTATACTTTTAATAATGTAAATACAGGCGATCCCAAAACCTCAGGACCAATAAGATTTTATGTTCCGGGAAGAGATTATAACAACAGCAATTGGGGTAATAATATTAGAAACATTTTAACCCCAGACCCAAATTCTTCTTCATCAGGAGGCCGTAATAATACAAGGTCATATAGTCCATCAAACAGTGGCAGTGGCGGAGGTTCCGGAACTCCGATTGTAAGGCCATCAAGGAATAAATAAAAAGTAAAAATTCAAAAGTAAAAAGTAAAAACTGAAAACTGATCCTTTTTTACTTTTGAATTTTTCATTTTGAATTAAAAATACACTCATGAAAAAAGCGTTACTATTTCTTTCTATTTTCAATATTTCAATTGCATTTGCCCAAGTACCTGAAGACGCTTTAAGATATAGTTGGTATATACCAAATGGTTCCGCAAGAAATATGGCAATTGGTGGTGCGATGGGCTCACTTGGTGGGGAAATTACAGCTGCATTTGTAAATCCTGCTGGTTTGGCTTTTTACAGAAATGCAGAAGTCGTGATTACGCCAGGCTACATCATGAATAAAAATATGGCTGCCTATCGTGACAGTAATTCCCTTACAAAAAAGAATGCAATGAATTGGGGTCCAACAGGAATTGTTTTAGGCATTCCTAATAGATATGATGAACATAAAAACATCGCCATAGCTATTGCATTTAACAAGAAAACGAGTTTCAACAATATCATCAACTACAGCGGACTCAACAATTACAGCTCCTATAGCGAACAGTTTGCCGAAGAATTTGCCAAAAGCGGTTTGAGTATAGAATCGGTTTTAAATTCCAATTCAACAATTCCCTATACTGTGGCTCCCGCTTTATACACTTATTTGATTGATACAGTGAGAGTCAACGGTGAATTACAAATCAAGGCGGCTCCAGAATATTTGCTGGATTCAGGAAAATCAGTCATGCAGCAAATGAATAAAACTACCAAAGGCGGCATTTACGAATGGGCCTTTTCTTTTGCCACAAAAATCAACGAAAAATGGTTATTTGGAGGCACAATGGGTATTCCAATTATCAATTATCAATCCAATACCAAATTTACAGAAAGTGATATTTCGGGAGACACCAGCAACCGATTTAGTTCATTTACTTATACAGATGATTTCACCACTTATGGCACCGGTATCAATCTGAAATTAGGTGCCATCTTCCGACCCAAAGAATACATCAGAATTGGGTTTGCCTTTCACACACCTGATTTGATGGCATTGAAAGACACCAGAAAAACAACACTCACCAACAATCTTGAAAATCCCATTTCCACTTATAGTTCCAGTTCTGTTACATTCACCAACAACGAACCCGGCGAAACCAGATACGAAATGAATACGGCCTGGAAAGCCATGATAAGTGCTTCTTATGTTTTCAGAGAAATTGAAAATGTAAAAAGACAAAAAGGTTTTATTACGGCAGACATTGAATATGTAAACCATAAAGGAAGTAGATTTACTTCCAACAATGAAATTCCTACTTCGAATGAAGAAGCCTATTACAAATCATTAGGTAAAGTAGTAAAAGACAACTACAAAGGCGCTTTCAATTTCAGAGTTGGCGGCGAATTGAAATTCAATATCCTCATGGCCCGTCTTGGTTTTGCTTATTATGGAAATCCATACAAAGACGCTGCTTTCAAAGCCAATAACATGATGCTTAGTGGTGGATTGGGATACAGAAACAATGGCTTTTTCGTAGACTTAACATATGCTTATATGATAAAGAAAAATGTAGACTTGCCTTACAGATTGGAAGACCGGGCTAATACTTTTTCTAACATTAAGCAAAAACAAGGAAATGTTTTGTTGACGGTTGGGGTGAAGTTTTAAGCTAGATAGGCTGGATAAACTGGATGCTGGATACTGGATGCTGGATAAACCTACTTCTAAGCAATGTCTCCTGAAAGGGACGTTGCGTTTGGTAAAGCTTGATAAACTGGATACTGGATACTGGATACTAGATGCTGCATAAAAACCAAACCCTCCATAAGTTTCACATCATTACTAAATAATAAATCCATGAAAATTAAATTAGTTTTTTGTTTGGCAATATCCTGTTTTTTAATTTCTTGTTCTTCTGGAAAAAAAGCAATTTCAAACGATTATTTAGTTAAAGAGGTTGATTATATTAAAGCTTATAAGGCTTTTGTATTTTACGGCTGTTTTAATGAAGGTACAAAGGGTGATTTCTTTGAATTCTTAAAGAAAAATAATGACCTTGGACTCTTTACAGAAACAGAACTAATTTTTCATACATCAGCCAATTTTGCGGATTCATTAGGTCGGATTTACTCACATAAAATTGAACCATTTGAATATGGTGACGGGAAAGGTAAAACGCCAAATCTATCAGCCTGTTTAAATTATGCTTTTAGCAATGAGATTGACTCTATAGCAAAAATTAAATACAGAGAATTATTAAAAAGCAAGTAATTTAAACACAACTTGGATTCTCAGCAATGTCTCCTGAAAGGGACGTCGAGTTTGATAAAGATGGATATTCTTGATACTAGATTCTTGATACTGGATTCTTGATACTGGATTCTTGATACTAGATTCTTGATAACACCCAATTCTTCACAACATTTTCATCAGGCACTAACCAATTTATTGAGTCATCTTTTTTAAACCAAGTCATTTGACGTTTGGCGTAATGGCGAGTGTTTTGCTTGATTAATTCAATTGCTTTTTCTTTTGATATTTTTCCATCGAAATAATCAAACAATTCGGAGTAACCTACTGTTTGCAAAGCATTCAGATGTTGATAGGGCTGCAAGGTTGAAACTTCTTCAATCAATCCGTCGGCAATCATTTTATCAACACGATGATTTATTCTTTCATATAAAATTGGTCTTGGAAGTTCGAGTCCGATTTTTATAATCTTAAAATCTCTTTTTTCTTTTTGATGGGTTTGGTAACTGATAATTGAATTACCGGTGAACAAAATAATTTCCAGTGCCCTCATCATTCTTTGAGGATTTTGCATATTGCCTTTGGCGGAATAAAGTACATCTTTTTCTTGAAGCATATTTATTAGCCACTCCATACCATTTGTTTGGTAATCTTGAATAACCTGCTCTCTTATTTCAACAGGCACTTCTGGAATTTTATCGAGTCCTTCACAGAAAGCTTTTATGTATAATCCTGTGCCACCAACCATAATGGCGATGTCTGATTTCTGAAAAATTTTATCTACACTATTTAATGCAAATTTTTCGAAATCTGCTGCATTAACAGATTCATGAATGGAATGAGAATTAATAAAATCATGATGAACGGCTTCTAGTTCTGCAGGTTCGGGCTTGGCCACACCAATATTCAGTTCACGATAACACTGGCGGCTATCCGAAGAAATAATAGTTGTAGAAAATAATTGTGCTAAATGTAAAGCAATTGCCGTTTTACCAACAGCTGTTGGTCCGGCAATAATAATGCAAGTTTTATCCATGAATGTTATTGAGTTTGTAAAGAACTCTAAACAGTATTCAAATTAAATGAAATCTTCTGAGCTATCGTCAGCCACTTCATCTGCCACATCTGAATCATTATCATCTTCGCCTTCTTCACCAAAACCATCAGATAAAGCATTAGGTTGCAAATCATATTTCTCTTCCATTTCTGCAAGACGAGTATCAATAAGCCCTTTGGTACCATATTGAGAAGGCCCTATGCCTTCAGTTCTCACACAACTTGGATAGGTGATTTTTTTATTTTCTTCTTTATCTACGTTAATCAATTCTACCATAAATCTCCAGCCTTTCACAAAATCATATTCGTAAATAAATTTTTGATTGGGATCAGCAATCTGGCTACCAATATTTACATCCGACATGATTAGCGGCTCCACTTTGTAAGCTTTCTCATATTTTTCAAATGTAATTTCTCGTCCGTATTGCCAAGTGTCATTGCTTTTGTAAAAAGTAGCAGCATGCTTGTTGTCAAATTCATAAGCCTTTAAAATAGCTTGATGAAGATCTAAGAATGTTTGTTGATGGGTGATGACAATATCTCTATAAATACTCTCATCTTCTTCCCAATAGATTCTGAATTTTAATATAGCCATAAATCAAAAATAGGGAAAAGTTTTTTTATTTGGAGGAGAAAGATGGAAGATGCTGGATAGGATGGATACACTAGATACTGGATGCTAGATAATGGATGCTAGATACTGGATACTAGATACTGGATAGGCTAGATACTGGATAGGCTAGATACTGGATAGGCTAGATACTGGATACTAGATACTGGATACTAGATATGCTGGATCTTGGAAGATAATGCCAAATCTAGAATCAAGCATCTAATATCCAACTTCTATCCCCCCACCCCCAACTCCTTTCCCTTCTCTATCATAAATGCCATTGCGGCTTCATACTCGTTAGGGATGATGCCATCGAGTATCGCTTCTCTTATTGCATTTTTAATGATGCCTACATTTCGGCCTGGAGGCAAATTAAAATGAGACATAATCATTTCGCCTGTTACCGGTGGTTGCCAATTACGGATATGATCGCTGGCTTCCACTTCTGCACAACGCTCTTTTACCATTTCAAAATTGGCTTGAAAGCGTTTTACTTTTTCTTTATTCTTGGAAGTAATATCTGCTTGACATAACAAAAACAATGACTCCAGATCATCACCGGCATCAAAGATTAATCTTCGTATAGCCGAGTCTGTTATATCTTCTTTGGTTAAACTGATTGGCCTCAAATGCAGCTCCACCATTTTACGAACAAACCTCATTTTTTCATTTTGTGGGAGTTTCAGCTGCGTAAAAATCTTAGGTACCATCCTGCCTCCTACCACCTCATGACCATGAAATGTCCAGCCATGGCCTTCTTCAAATTTTTTGGTGGCTGGCTTGGCGATGTCATGAAGCACCGCTGCCCATCTGAGCCATAAGTCATTTGTAGTCTGGCAAATATTATCTACTACCTGTAAGGTGTGATAGAAATTATCTTTATGTCCTTTACCATCAATGTACTCAGCACCGGCCAATGCAGTCATTTGTGGGAAAATAATTTGAAGCACTCCGGTTTTATATAACAAGTCAAAACCTAAAGAAGGTTTTTTTGTGAGTAATATTTTATTTAATTCTTCTGCAATCCTTTCGCCACTTACAATCTTAATTCTTTTTGCCATTGAAGAGATAGCAGACAATGTTTTGGCTTCTATTTCAAAATTGAGTTGCGCTGCAAAACGAATCGCCCGCATCATTCTTAATGGATCATCACTGAAAGTAGCTTCAGGTTGTAAAGGCGTTTTGATGATTTTATTTTCAAGATCAGCAATTCCTTGAAACGGATCAATTAAGTCGCCGAAGTTATTTTGATTAAGACTAATCGCCATTGCGTTAATGGTAAAGTCTCTCCTGTTCTGATCATCTTCCAAAGTCCCGGCTTCAACTACAGGGTTTCTGCTTTCAAATTGATAGCTTTCTTTGCGGGCTCCAACAAATTCTATTTCAATATATGCGTCTTCTGATGTTGAATCATCGTCATTTATTTTGATTTGTGCCGTACCAAAATTTTTAAAAAAATTGACATGAGGAGTGTTATCAAATAACAAAGCAGATTCATGAGCCAATGCAATTCCATCTCCGATGCAAACCACATCAATATCTTTTGTATTCCTTCCTAAAATTTTATCCCTTACAAAACCACCCACCACATAAGCATCGATTTGCAACTTATTGGCAGCTGCAGCAATCTTCTCCAGAATTATTTTTTCAGAATTTGTAAGTGGAATATACATGAAACGCAAAAATAGCGTTTGTATATTAATTTGATGATTGGAAAATTTGATGATTTGATGATAAATGAAATCAAATACTCCACAAAAAACCTTAAACCATTAAACCATTAAACCGTTTAACCCAATTAAGTGGCATTATAATTGAACAATACAACGTTCACTAAAAAAATAGGAACAATAGCATTAAATTTGCCAAATTGTCTCTTTATATAAAATCAATATGAATAAAAATATTTTTATGCAGGGTAATGAGGATGAAATGGAGTTTATGCCTATAATTCCTTTAAATGAAGAAGAACCGGGTGCTGATTCGACGCCGATTCCGGATGAATTGCCCATTCTACCCTTAAGAAATACAGTGCTGTTCCCTGGTGTTGTAATTCCGATTACTGTGGGCAGAGACAAGAGCATTAAGGCTGTTTCTGATGCATACAAAACTGACAAGTTGGTTGGCGTTTTGGCACAAAAAGACAGCAGTATTGAGGAACCTTCCATTAATGATCTGGAAAAAATCGGAACGGTAGCGAAAATTGTAAAGTTGATTAAAATGCCTGATGGTGGCACAACGATTATCATCCAAGGACGCAGCAGATTCACTTGCATGGAATTTGTATCAGAAGACCCTTACTTCAAAGCCAGGATTCAATTAATAGAAGAAGAGGAACATAAAATGGATCCTGACTTCAATGCGATGATAAGCAGTATTAAAGATTTAGCAGGTCAGATTGTAAATGTATCTCCAAACATTCCCAGCGAAGCGGCAATCATACTAAAGAATATTGAAAAGCCATCATT
>CALPIT020000026.1 GCA_943323705.2 Streptomyces griseus | reverse complement strand
GACCAGCCATATTGGTAGCAATGGTAACAGCTCCTGCCAAACCGGCTTCTGCTACTACTTGAGCCTCTTTAGAGTGCTGTTTCGCATTCAATACATTATGAGGAATATTTTTCTGCTTCAACATTCTGCTAAGCAATTCACTCACTTCAACAGAAGTTGTACCTACTAGTGTAGGACGACCAGCAGCACGAAGCAATTCAATTTCGTCGATTACCGCTTTGTATTTTTCACGCTTGGTTTTAAATACTTTATCCTGATCATCAATACGAATCGCTTTTACGTTCGTAGGAATCGTTACCACATCCAATTTGTAAATGCTCCACAACTCAGCAGCTTCTGTTTCCGCAGTACCCGTCATACCAGCGAGTTTGTGATACATTCTGAAATAATTCTGTAAAGTAACCGTGGCGTAGGTTTGAGTTGAAGCTTCAATCTTTACATTTTCTTTCGCTTCCAATGCTTGATGCAAACCATCAGAATATCTTCTGCCTTCCATGATACGGCCTGTTTGCTCATCCACGATTTTCACTGCGCCATCAATCACCACATACTCGATGTCTTTTTCAAACAAAGTGTAAGACTTCAGCAATTGTTGAACAATATGAATACGCTCTGCTTTCAATGAATATTCATTCAGCAGGTTTTCTTTTTGGAGTAATTTTTCTTCTGCATCCAATGAAGTTTTATCAATGGCAGAAAGCTTTGTAGCGATATCTGGCAGGATAAAAAATTCAGGATCTTCGCCGTTACGTGTAATCAAAGAAATACCCTGATCTGTAAGTTCCACTGAATTGTTTTTTTCATCGATTACGAAAAACAATTCTGTATCCACTTTAGGCATTTCTTTTTGCTGATCAGCGAGGTAATAATTTTCGCTTTTTTGCAATTTCACTCTCATGCCGGGTTCGCTCAAAAACTTTATCAAAGCACTGTTTTTAGGCAAACCACGATGAGCGCGCATTAAGGCCAATCCACCATCTTTAGGATCGTCGTTACCTTCAGCAATTTTCTTTTTGGCTTCAATTAAATATTGATTGGTCGCTTTTTTCTGCGCTTCCAACAATTTTTCAATCCTTGGTTTCAAATCAAAAAACTGTTGGGTATTATCGCTATGTCCAACCGGACCACTGATGATTAATGGTGTTCTTGCATCATCGATTAACACACTATCCACCTCATCGACCATAGCAAAATGATGTTTGCGTTGCACCATTTCATCCGGGCGATGCACCATATTATCTCTAAGGTAATCAAAGCCGAATTCGTTGTTGGTACCATAAGTGATATCAGCATTGTATGCGTTACGACGGGCGTCTGTATTGGGTTCGTGTTTATCGATGCAATCTACTCTAAGGCCCAACCATTCGAAAATAGGACCATTCCATTCGCTATCCCTTTTGGCGAGATAATCATTCACGGTTACGATATGTACACCTTCTCCAGCCAATGCATTTAAGTAAGCAGGCAATGTGCTCACCAACGTTTTACCTTCACCCGTAGCCATTTCGGCAATTTTACCTGAATGTAAAACAGCACCACCAATCAGCTGTACATCATAGTGAACCATGTTCCAGGAAACGATATTTCCTGCGGCCTTCCATGAATTTTTGAAAATGGCTTTATCGCCTTGAATGGTGATGTGTTCTTTTTTGGCAGCTAATTCTCTATCCAAATCGGTAGCTGTAGATTCAACGTTTTCGTTTTCTTTGAAACGTCTGCCAGTTTCTTTC
The DNA here is from genome assembly GCA_943323705.2 of Streptomyces griseus. Lineage (GTDB taxonomy): Bacteria > Bacteroidota > Bacteroidia > Chitinophagales > Chitinophagaceae > Ferruginibacter. Next base: position 13,886 of record CALPIT020000026.1, on the reverse strand, counting down.
ACCACAGCAAAAGCCTCTGGTAAAATTTCAAGAAGTACCTCTTCGATTTTTTCATCACGTTGCTTTTTCAGCTCATCAATTTCTCTATACAAAACATCCTTACCACTGATGTCTTCAGGTGACAAAGCTTCAGCAGCTTCATTCTTTTCTGAAATAATATTATCAATAGCCGTCAAATGTGATTTAATTCTGGCTTTGAATTCAGCAGTTTTGCCACGAAGTTCGTCATTGGAAAGCGACTGGTATGTTGCAAAAAATTCTTTAACCTTTGCAATTTGAGGCAATAATTTCTTTACGTCCTTTTCACTTTTACTGCCTCCGAATAATTTTGAAATAAATCCTAACATTTTTATTACTTATAGATACACAATTAATTTTAAGGTAATTACCTCTTGTCAAATAAGATGCTAATGTTTTTTATTAGCCAAATTGACAGGTCGCAAAGGTAAAGAAGTTTATGGCGCAGATAGGCAAATAATTGATGCCTAAGTCAAAAATTAAAATTAAAAAGTAGAAAAATGCCATTAATTTTTGAATTTTAAATTTTGAATTTTGAATTTACTTATGCATTTCAATTCAAAAGTTGAAAAAACACCCAAATTATCTCTTGATTTATTTGGCATTTGCCCTACCTTTGCGACCAAAATTTGAGGTCCTTATGGGCTTCAAATCTTCAACACATAATAGAATTTCATATGAGTGGCGCATTAAAAGAAGTCAGAAGTAGAATAAAAAGTGTTCAAAGCACACAGCAAATTACTAAGGCCATGAAGATGGTGAGCGCAGCAAAATTGCGTCGTGCTCAGGATGCCATTACGCAAATGCGTCCTTATGCCAAGAAATTGCAGGAAATGTTAAGTAATATTGTCAGCAGCAGTGATGGTGAAGTTTCTATGGACCTAGCTGTAGAAAGACCTATTGAAAAAGTATTGATTATTGTTGTTACAAGCGACAGAGGCCTTTGTGGTGGCTATAATAGCAACCTTATCAAACTGACTAAACAAACTATAAACGAGAAATATGCTGAACAATATCGTAAAGGCAATGTTCAGATATTACCAATTGGTAAAAAAGGGTTTGAGCATTTTACTAAAAATGGTTTTAATGTAATCAATTCGTATTGGGATATTTTTACCGGTTTGAGTTTTGAAAAAGTGCAAACAGCTGCTAAATATGCCATGAATGCTTTTGCTGCTAAAGAAATAGATGCCGTTGAGGTGATTTACAGTGAATTCAAAAATGCGGCTTCACAAATTTACATTGCAGAGCCTTTCTTACCAATACAGAAAATAAGTTCAACTGAAAATAAAAGAAAGTCTGATTTTATTTTTGAACCGAATCAACAGGTTTTGATTGCTGAATTGATGCCTAAAATTTTGAACACACAACTTTTTAAAGCTGTGTTAGATGCCAATGCCAGTGAGCATGGCGCCAGAATGACGGCTATGGATAAAGCAAGTGACAATGCAAACGAATTGTTGAAGTCATTGAAAATCAGTTACAATCGTGCACGTCAGGCGGCTATCACGACTGAATTGACTGAAATTGTGAGTGGTGCTGCGGCTTTGCAAGGATAATAACTAATTTGGTAATGGGGCAATTTGATGATGTGACGATTAATTACCATCATTATCAAATTTCCAAATCATCAAATTATCAAATTAATAAAATGGAAATCTCTCAAATCATACCACACATCGAGGCTTTAATTTTCGCCAGTGATAAAGCATTGTCTGCCGAAGAAATTACTGAGTTGATTAATAATGCCTTAGGTTTTATTGAAGACAGAGCTAATCCAGACCAAATTCAAGCTGCCATCGAAGGCATCAAAGAAAAATACGATACTGAATTTTACGCTTTTGAACTGAAACAAAGCGGTGGTGGTTGGCAATTTCTTACCAAGCCTCAATATCACAAAACTGTGGCATTGCTAAATGGAGATAAATTCCTGAAACGATTGTCAACTGCAGCTTTGGAAACATTATCCATAATTGCTTACAAACAACCTATTACCAAAAGCGAAATCGAATCTATCAGAGGTGTAAATTGCGACTATGCCGTTCAAAAACTTTTGGAAAAAGATTTGATAATCATATCCGGCAGAAATGAAGATGCTGTTGGCAAGCCATTAATTTACGGCACGTCGAAATCTTTCATGGATTATTTTGGAATTAACAGTCCAAGTGAATTGCCAAAAATCAATGAAATTCTGATGGAAGAATTGGTTAAAGCGACGGTGATGGACGAAGTCAGTTTCAATAATGAAGATGCTGAAGTTGTTGCTGATGAAATCGAATCTGCACCTTCAGAAGTTGAAATAAATCCTGAATCAACAGAAAATCAATCTCAAGAAGAAGCATAAATAATTAAAAAAGTTTTTTTAATGAGAAGCCCGGATCTTAACCTCCGGGCTTCTTATTTATACGCTATTTTTGCAAGTAATCTTTCATATTAAACCCAATTGCTTTGGAAAATTTGTCTCACGAAACACTGCATCAAATCGCCATAGATTTTGGAACCCCTGTTTATGTTTATGATACAGAAAAAATCACAAGGCAATACAACAAACTCACAAGTGCTTTTACAACCTGTAATGCAAAGATTTTTTATGCTTGCAAAGCACTTACCAATATCAATATATTAAAGCACTTGCTTTCTATGGGTGCCTGCCTTGATTGTGTTAGCATTAATGAAGTAAAACTGGGTTTGCTAGCAGGTTTCGACAAGAAAAATATTTTATTTACGCCTAATTGTGTCGACTTCAATGAAATGGTTGAAGCCAAAGAACTCGGTGTGAATATCAACATCGACAATATCTCTATTCTGGAACAATTTGGCAATGCATTCAGTGACAGTTATCCTGTTTGCATTCGGCTGAATCCGCATATTATGGCCGGAGGGAATTTTAAAATTTCAACTGGTCATATTGATAGCAAGTTTGGCATTTCTATTCATCAAATTCGCCATATCGAAAGAATAGTAAAAACCACTCGTCTCAATATTGAAGGTATACACATGCATACCGGAAGCGAAATCAAAGACATCAATGTTTTTTTAATGGGATTGGAAGTGATGTTCAATATGACTGTTCATTTTCCGAACCTAAAATACATCGATTTGGGCAGTGGTTTCAAAGTTTCTTATCAGCAAGGCGACAAAGAAACAGATATCAATCTTCTGGGCGAAAAAGTTACTGAGGCGTTTGCAAAATTTGAGGAAGAGACTGAAAAAAAGCTGGAAGTATGGTTTGAACCAGGAAAATACTTGGTCAGTCAGGCAGGGTATTTTATCGTGAAAGCCAATGTTATCAAACAAACGCCTGCAACTGTATTTGTCGGGGTAAATAGTGGTTTCAATCATCTGATCAGACCCATGATGTACGATGCATACCACCACATTGAAAATATTTCCAATCCCGAAGGTGTACAAAGAATCTATACAGTTGTGGGAAATATCTGTGAAACAGACACTTTTGCTTGGGACAGAACGCTCAATGAAGTAAGGGAGGGCGACCTCCTTGTGTTTTACAATGCGGGAGCTTATGGATTTGAGATGGCCTCCAATTTCAATTCCAGACTGAAACCTGCGGAAGTAATGATAAAGGACAATAAAGCTGTTTTAATCAGAAAAAGGGATACTCAGGATGATTTATTGAGAAATCAGATTTTTTGAAACAGAAAGTAACAGAGAAGGTCTTGTCAACAAAGCAAGTTTACCCATATAAACATCTTTACTTCAGTCCAAATCAGTAAATTGCACCGCAAATATATTGAGTGACAATGAACAAGTTACTTAATGATTAACTACTTTTCAATATGGCAAAAATACTTCGCAAGCAGGAAGCATTGGAATATCATGCAAAAGGAAGACCCGGAAAGATTGAAGTCATTCCATCAAAAGAAGCTAAAACACAAAGGGATTTATCACTAGCCTATTCACCTGGGGTTGCCGAACCTTGTCTTGAAATCGCTGCCAATCCTGATGATGTTTATAAATATACAGCTAAAGGAAATCTAGTGGGTGTAATTAGTAATGGCTCTGCTGTTCTTGGTCTTGGAAATATCGGACCCGCAGCAAGCAAGCCGGTGATGGAGGGTAAAGGGGTTTTGTTCAAAATATTTGCCGACATTGATGTGTTTGATATTGAAATTAATGAGAGCGATCCTGTGAAATTTGTGCAGATTGTAAAAGCACTCGAACCTACATTTGGAGGCATTAATTTGGAAGACATCAAAGCTCCGGAATGTTTTTACATTGAACAGGAGTTAAAAAAGCAATGTAATATTCCAGTGATGCATGACGACCAGCATGGAACGGCTATCATTTCTGCAGCTGCATTGTTGAACGCGCTTGAAATTCAAAAGAAAAAAATCGACAGAGTAAAATTCGTGGTTAATGGCGCTGGGGCTGCTGCCATGGCTTGTATAGAACTATATGAATCCTTAGGTGCAAAACCTGCCAATTTTATGGTTTTTGATAAAGAAGGTATTTTATATGAAGGAAGAAAAGACATTACAGAGCATAAGAAAAAGTTTTGTGTAAGTGCTAAATACAAAGACTTTGATCTCGCAAAAGCATTTAAAGATGCGGATGTGTTTCTGGGTTTGAGTGTGGGTAATGTTGTAACGCCCGATATGATAAAATCTATGGCAAAACATCCTATTGTTTTTGCTATGGCCAATCCAGATCCTGAAATCACTTACGACCTTGCTATGGGTGCAAGAAAAGATGTTATTATGGCCACAGGAAGAAGTGATTATCCAAATCAGGTAAATAATGTATTAGGATTCCCTTATATTTTCCGTGGTGCATTGGATGTGAGAGCAAAGCAGATCAACGAAGCGATGAAACTTGCTGCAGTAAAGGCTTTGGCAGAAATGGCGAAAACTGCGGTTCCAGACATTGTGAACCTGGCTTACAACGAAAAGACAATCAGTTTTGGTCCTAATTATATTATCCCAAAACCTTTTGATCCTCGTTTACTGTCTACCGTTGCCCCTGCAGTTGCAAAAGCAGCCATGGAAAGTGGTGTAGCCAGAATCAATATAACCGATTGGGATGCTTATGAAATCGAACTGAATAAAAGACTTGGATTAGACAATCAACTCAGTAGAATTCTCAGCAACAAAGCGAAAAGCAATCCTAAAAGAATTGTATTTGCTGATGCAGAGAATATCAAAATACTTAAAGCGGCCCAACAGGTATTGGATGAAGGAATCGGCTACCCTTTACTGTTAGGTAACGAGAAGAAGATAAGAGAAATTGCCGCACAGAATTCAATAGACATTGACGACATGCCAATCATTAATCCGAAAGATGATGAGCATGAAGAAGCGAGAAAAAAATTCGGCGATATCTTCTTTGAAAAAAGACATCGCAAAGGCGTCAATAGTTATGAAGCCTTAAAGGCTATGAAAGACAGAAACCACTTCGGTTGTATGATGGTGGAAACCGGCGAGGCAGATTGTATGATCAGTGGCCTGAGCAGGAATTATCCTGATACCATCAGACCTGCCATTCAAATTATTGGCATGGAAGAGGGTGTGAAAAAATTAGCTGGCATGTACCTGCTCTTTACAAAAAGAGGACCCATGTTTTTGGCCGATACCACGGTAAATTTAAATCCTACTGCAGAAGAACTGGCAGAAATCACTTTGCTTGTGGCTAAAGAGGTTCGCCATTTCAATATCGTTCCAAAAATAGCCATGTTGTCGTACTCCAATTTCGGCAGCAGCAATTCTGAAGAAGCCAACATGGTTAGAAAAGCGAGAGAAATTGTAAAGACAAAAAACCCTACATTAATCTGTGATGGAGAAATTCAGGGCATGCTTGCTTTCAATAAAGAAATTTTGAAAGAAAACTATCCATTTACCGAGTTGGTGAATGGAGAAGTAAATGTGCTCATATTTCCAAATCTTGCAGCTGGTAACATTGCTCATAACTTATTGCAGGAAATCGGTGGAGCTGATAGCATTGGTCCGATTCTGTTAGGATTAAAGAAACCAGTTCATGTGTTACAATTGGGAAGCTCTATTCGCTCGATTTATAACATGGTGGTTATTGCAGTGGTGGATGCTCAGTCTAAAAACAAATCCAGCATTCATGAGGAAGTTAAAAAAAGCAAATGGTGGAAAAGAAAGCCTAAACCCATAGCATAAACGAAAATGCTTCTTACATAATTTATAATGAATTTTTTCACACATATCGGTAGATACTTGCTCATGTTGAAAGGCATGTTCAGCAAACCTGAAAATCCCAAATTGTATTGGAAAGAGTTCATGCACCAGTGCTCTGAAATTGGAGTCGGCAGTTTAGGAATTGTTGTCATCATTTCCTTTTTCATGGGGGCAGTAAGTGCTGTGCAAGCAGCTTATCAAATTGTAAATCCACTAATTTCTAAAACAGTAATTCCACAGATTGTAAGGGATACTGTAATTCTTGAATTTGCGCCTACACTTATTTGTATCGTATTAGCGGGAGTTATCGGAAGTAAGATCGCAAGTGAATTAGGCAACATGAGAGTAAGCGAACAAATCGATGCACTCGAAATTATGGGCATCAACCCTAAAACTTATCTCGTAATGCCCAAAATTGCAGCAGCAATCATCATGATACCCATGCTGGTTATTTTATCAATGGTACTGGGAATTGCAGGAGGAAGAATTACTGTAGTGGCTTCAGGCATTGTTTCAGCGGAAACTTATGACAGGGGACTAATAGAATTATTTTTACCCTACAATGTATTTTTCGCCATGATGAAAGCCTATACTTTCGCATTTATCATAAGCTCTGTTCCTGCTTATTTTGGATATTATGTAAATGGTGGTTCATTGGAAATTGGAAGAAGCAGCACAAAATCAGTTGTGGTTAGCTGTATATTAATATTAGTGGCTGATTACATTCTTGCTGCGCTTTTATTGTAATTTTTTTAAACGGGCTCAAAATAATATGATTGAATTCAAAAATATTGTCAAAAAATTTGGAGACAAATTGGTTTTGAATGACGTGAGCCATAAAATGGAGACCGGTAAAACCAATTTAATCATAGGCACCAGCGGTAGCGGAAAAACGGTGTTGCAAAAATGCCTAGTAGGCTTGTTTGAACCTGATGAAGGCGAAATCATTTATGATGGGACTAGTTTTACACAAATGAGTGAAGATGATAGAAAACTACTGCGTCAACAGATAGGCATGTTATTTCAAGGTTCTGCCTTATTTGACAGCATGACTGTAGAAGATAATATCAAGTTTCCACTAGACATGTTTACCAAGGACAAACAGCATGATAAATTGAAAAGGGTAAATGAAGTATTGGAAAGAGTGAATTTAATTGGCAGCAATAAGAAATTCCCTGCAGAACTCAGTGGCGGCATGAAAAAAAGAGTGGGTATTGCCAGAGCCATTGTATTAAATCCTAAATTTTTATTTTGTGATGAGCCCAATTCAGGACTTGATCCACAAACATCGATGTTGATCGACAAACTGATTTCAGACATCACCAAAGATTATAAAATGACAACGATTATCAATACTCACGATATGAACAGTGTGATGGAAATCGGTGATAACATTTTGTATTTGAAGGATGGCAAAAAAGAATGGACCGGTAATAGTAAAGACATCATATTCTCAGAAAATAAAAACCTGAATCAATTCATTTTCGCTTCTGAATTTTTACAAGATGCGAAGTTGCATAGGATGATGGAAGCGGGGAGGTAGAGATTGGGGGATTGGGGGATTGGGGATTAAGGGATTGGGGATTAAGGAATTGGGGATTACTAATTCCAAATTCCAAACTACACTTACCAAATGAAACCTTATCTTTGCGCAAATTTTATTCACAACCAATAGCTAATTCAACCAAATGTCAGTTTTAGTCAACAAAAATTCAAAAGTAATCGTTCAAGGATTTACGGGTACTGAAGGTACATTTCATGCGACCCAAATGATAGAATACGGAACTAATTTAGTTGGTGGTGTTACACCAGGCAAAGGCGGTTCCACACATTTAGACAAACCCGTTTTTAATACAGTGGCTGATGCCGTTAAAACAGCAGGAGCCAATGTAAGTATCATTTTCGTTCCACCTGCATTTGCTGCTGATGCGATTATGGAAGCCGCTGAAGCAGGAATCGCTTTGGTAGTGTGTATTACAGAAGGTATTCCAGTTCAGGACATGGTAAAAGTAAAAAGCTACTTAAAAACTACAAATACAAGATTAATTGGACCTAATTGTCCAGGCGTCATCACTGCAGAAGAATGTAAAGTGGGTATCATGCCTGGGTTTATCTTCAAAAAAGGTCGTATTGGAATCGTTTCTAAATCAGGTACTCTAACCTATGAGGCTGCTGATCAGGTGGCTAAAGCAGGTTTGGGTATTTCAACTGCCATTGGTATTGGTGGAGATCCAATTATTGGAACAACTACTAAAGAAGCTGTTGAGCTATTAATGAATGACGACGAAACCGACGCTATTGTAATGATAGGTGAAATTGGTGGTGGCATGGAAGCAGAAGCTGCTCATTACATCAAATCAACTGGGAATAAAAAGCCTGTCGTAGGTTTCATTGCTGGACAAACTGCTCCTCCCGGAAGAAGAATGGGTCATGCTGGTGCTATCGTTGGTGGTGCTGATGATACAGCTGCCGCTAAAATGAAAATCATGGGCGAATGTGGCATTCATGTTGTGGCAAGCCCTGCAGACATTGGTAAAACAATGGCTGAAGCGTTGAAAAAGTAAAAAATAAAAAGTATAAAATAAAAACTCTGTTCTCAAAACAGAGTTTTTTTATGCTCAGAAAATATACTTGAAGAAAGTTTAGTGGTACTGAATAAATATTAGTGGAAAGATTTGGCTGTTCGAGTTGAGAAGACGTAATATTGCGATATTGCAATATTGCAATCTTAAAAAAGTCTGTTCATCTAGTTTTACAAATTTTCAAGCTAACTCAGTCAATTGAACCATATTTTAAACCGGTCAACTTATTTTAGGATTACTCATTTTTTTTAACTTCGCCAATATGAAAAATGATAACATTTATAAAATCCCACTACAGTACAGAAAAATGGAAAACCTCCATATCGTTTTTTGGCTTTTCAAAGACATTGCCTGGTGTATGTTTTGGAAACCTTTGGGCATTGTAATGATTATCCCAACAATGATTATTTCAATTGTTATTGCCTGGAGAACTAGGCACTTCATGAGTGAACTTTGTCATAACTTGGCTATTACCGTTTGGATTAGTGCTAACAGCTACTGGATGGTCAGTGAATTTCTCGGTTTTGATACTAAACCACTATTTAACGACTACACATATAAACACCTGGCAATAATACCATTCTCTATGGGAATTTTATTACTAGGTTTTTATTATCTTATTTGGAAACCCAAACATAAAAACGAATTGGAAACAATGTAAACACACATTCTTTCTTCGAGGTTTTTGTTTGACTTATATTTGCATACTTTTTCAATTTTTTACTATTTAATTTTTACAACAAAATATGTTCAGAACTCATACCTGCGGAGAATTAAGATTATCAGATGTAAACAAAGCCACTACCCTTTCGGGATGGGTTCAAACCATTAGAAAATTCGGCAGTATCACTTTCGTTGATTTAAGAGATCGTTATGGTATTACCCAATTGCTATTTTCTGAATCATTAAATGAAAAACTGGAGGCCAACCCTTTGGGAAGAGAATTTGTGTTGCAAGTACATGGCACCGTTAATGAAAGAAGCAATAAAAACAACAACATTCCAACTGGGGACATTGAAATTCTTGTCAATGAATTTTCAATTCTCAATAAATCCATTACACCTCCATTTACGATTCAAGATGATACAGATGGGGGTGATGATTTAAGAATGAAATATCGTTTTCTGGATTTGAGAAGACAAGCTGTTAGAAAAAATCTCGAACTCAGATATGCAGTGGGAAGAAGTAGCAGAAATTATTTGCATGAGCAAAACTTCATGGATATTGAAACACCTTTCCTTATCAAATCTACTCCTGAAGGAGCAAGAGATTTTGTGGTACCCAGCAGAATGAACCCCGGGCAGTTTTATGCGTTGCCACAATCTCCACAAACTTTCAAGCAACTGTTGATGGTAAGTGGTTATGATCGTTACTATCAAATTGTGAAATGTTTTAGAGATGAAGATTTAAGAGCAGACAGACAGCCGGAGTTTACTCAGATAGATTGTGAGATGGCATTTGTAGAGCAGGAAGACATCTTGAACATGTTTGAAAATTTAATAAAAAGAATTTTTAAAGACGTTAAGAACATTGACTACACTGACAAAGTTGAAAGAATGACTTGGGAAAATGCCATGTGGACTTATGGTAACGACAAGCCCGATATCAGATTCGACATGAAGTTGTGTAATTTGAAATTTCCTTCACACACATTCGTTGGCAGCGAAGATATTTCATCATTGATTTCTGGAGTTGACTTCAAAGTATTTGATGAAGCGGAAACAGTTATTGCCATCGCTGCTCCTAACTGCAGCGAATACACGCGCAAACAAACAGATGAACTTACTGAATGGGTTAAACGTCCGCAAATTGGCATGAAAGGACTTGTATACATCAAATGTAATGCTGATGGTACGTTCAAGAGCAGCGTAGATAAATTTTATAATGAAGACAAACTAAAAGCTATCGCAACTGCTTTACATGCAAAAGCAGGTGATATGATATTTATATTGGCCGGCGCTGAAGAAAGAACTAGAAAAGCCACCAGTGAATTGAGATTACATTTAGGTCAGCAGTTAGGATTACGTAGAAGCGATGAATTCAAATTATTATGGGTATTGGATTTCCCATTGTTTGAATATGCAGAAGACGATAATCGCTGGGTTGCTCGTCATCATCCTTTCACTTCTCCAAAACCAAGTGATATCGCTACCATGATCAACAACAATCCAGTTATTGAAAATGCTGCTGAATATTTAAAACATCCTTACGCCAATATCAAAGCCAATGCTTACGATATGGTATTAAATGGAAATGAAATTGGCGGTGGTAGTATCAGGATTTTCCAGAAAGAATTGCAACAAAAAATGTTTGCGGCTTTAGGTATGGATGAGCATGAGCAACAACATAAATTCGGTTTCTTGTTAGGCGCTTTCGAATATGGCGCACCTCCTCATGGTGGTATCGCATTTGGCTTCGACAGACTTTGCTCTATCTTAGGCGGCTCAGAAAGCATTAGAGATTTCATAGCTTTCCCTAAAAACAATAGCGGCCGTGATGTGATGATTGATGCGCCTTCTACAATTGATGACAAACAGTTTGATGAATTACAAATCAAGTTGGATTTGAAGGCATAAGCTAGTTATATGAACAATCCCCCTCTCGCAGAACGCCTTCGTCCACAAACCTTGGATGAACTGGTTGGACAGGAACACCTGACCGGCAAGGGAAGTATACTCCGCACTGCCATTGAGCATAAAAAAATTCCTTCGATAATTTTATGGGGACCGCCCGGCGTTGGCAAAACGACAATTGCAGGAATCATCGCCAATACATTGGAAAAACCTTTCTATTCAATCAGTGCCATTGCTGCAGGTGTAAAAGAAATCAGAGAAGTAATTGAAGATGCCAAATCAAAAAATGGCGCTGTTTTGTTCATCGATGAAATTCACCGTTTCAACAAAGGTCAACAAGACGCTTTACTCGGAGCTGTGGAAAAAGGAATCATCACCTTAATTGGCGCCACCACTGAAAATCCTTCTTTCGAAGTCAATAGCGCTTTACTCAGCAGATGCCAGGTTTATGTATTGAAAGCTTTGGATGAAAATCAAATGCACCAACTGCTAGAAACTGCCATCCAACATGATGAATACCTTTTAACAAAAAAAATAATTCTAAAAGAAACAGCTTCTTTAATCAGAATCTCTGGAGGCGATGCCAGAAAATTATTGAATCTGCTTGAGCTTGTGGCTGATCATTTAGGAAAAGACAATACCATTACCGATGAACTCGTCATGCAAATTGCCCAACAAAAAATTGCTTTGTACGACAAGAAAGGCGAACAACATTATGACATCATCTCTGCATTCATAAAAAGTATGAGAGGTAGTGATCCTAACGGTGCTGTGTACTGGCTGGCGCGCATGATAGAGGGTGGTGAAGATGTAAAATTCATCGCCAGAAGAATGCTCATTTTTGCAAGTGAAGATATTGGCAATGCTAATCCTAATGCATTGTTATTGGCCAACAGCACATTTCAAGCGGTAAATATTATCGGTTATCCTGAAAGTAGAATTATCCTATCTCAATGCGCCGTTTTTCTAGCTACTTCTGTAAAAAGCAATGCCTCTTACATGGCCATTGAAGAAGCATTGGCTACAGTAAAACAAAAAGGCGATTTAGCTGTTCCGCTGCATCTCAGAAATGCACCTACAAAAATGATGAAGCAAATGGATTATGGCAAAGAATATAAATATGCCCATAACTACGAAAACAATTTTGTACTACAGGATTTTCTGCCAACCGAAATTTCAGGAAAGCGATTTTATTCCCCTCAAAAAAATGCAAGAGAAGAAGAAATCAGAAAATTTTTGAAAGAACGTTGGAAGGATATGTATGGTTATTAAAATAACAAAAGATGTCAACTATAAATTGGACCTACAAACATTTTAATGAATTAACAACAACTGAACTCTATGATATACTCTGGTTGAGAAGTCGGGTATTTGTAGTCGAACAGAATTGCGTATATCTCGATGTTGATCATAAAGACCAAAAGAGCTATCATCTTCTGGGCATGATTGAAAATCAATTAGTCGCCTATGTCAGAATTCTACCTCCAGGATTGTCATTTGAAGAAGCCAGTATCGGCAGAGTACTTACCAACCCTGATTTTAGAGGAAATGGTTACGGAATCGAACTGATGAAACTCGCTATTGAAAAAACACTTGAACAATACCATGTAAAAGCCATTCGAATTGGGGCTCAATGTTATCTAAATAAGTTTTACCAAGATCTTGGATTTGTAAATTCAGGAGATGAATTTCTTGAAGATGGCATTCCCCATATTGAAATGTTATTAAGTCTTTAATAAAAAATCCACCTAACACACAATAACAACTTAATGATTTTCGTTATACAATGGAAAAATTCATTTTATGAAAATCATACATAGAAACTGGAATACTATTTTTAAAATTGTACTTTTTGTTACTTGTGTACTTTTGGTTTTGCTATTCAACAGCGTTAACTATTGATTGCAATAAGCCAATTCTTCTTTTATGTATTTCGAGGTAAATCCACCTTTGAATTCAGCCATTTTTTCAGGTGTCCCTTCAAACAAAACATTTCCACCACCTTCACCGCCTTCAGGTCCAATATCAATAATATGATCTGCAACTTTAATCATATCGAGGTTATGCTCTATTACCAATACAGTATTGCCTCTGTCAACGAGCTTGTTCAACACATCAAGCAAGTGACTGATATCCTGAAAATGAAGTCCTGTCGTAGGTTCGTCAAGGATATAAAAAGTTTTTCCGGTATCGCGCTTGGCTAATTCTGTTGCAAGCTTTACGCGTTGCGCCTCACCTCCACTTAATGTAACTGCACTTTGACCAAGTGTGATATAACCCAACCCAACTTCCTGCAATACTTTTATTTTACGATAGATATAAGGAACTGCATTGAAAAATTCAACTGCATCATCAACAGTCATATTCAAAACATCGCTGATGGATTTTCCTTTGTATCTGATTTCGAGAGTTTCTCTGTTGTATCTTTTACCATTGCATTTTTCACAATGAACCAATACATCTGGAAGAAAGTTCATTTCAATTACACGCATACCACCTCCTTCACAAACTTCACATCTGCCACTCTTTACATTAAATGAAAAACGTCCTGCATT
>CALPIT020000025.1 GCA_943323705.2 Streptomyces griseus | reverse complement strand
AGAACAATTGAGCCCTGCCGGCGGCGCATCACATTTGAATGATAATTTTTGCATCTTTGAGAACTAAAAGCAGTATGAAAAAAGAAATTATCATTCAAATGCGATGGAAAATGAGTTAAAAAATGGTCAACGTTTTTTAGGCATAGACAAACACCAAACACCAAACACCAAACAATAAACGATAAACAAAACATTAAACAATTAAACTTTATAACCTTTAAACCTTTAAATATGTATCCAGCAGAAATTGTAATTCCAATGAAAGAAGAGTTAACTGAAAACGGATTTCAGGAATTGCTCACACCCAATGACGTAGAAAATTTAATGTCTCAAAAAGGCACAGCGCTAGTAATGATTAACTCTGTATGTGGTTGCAGTGCAGGTACAGCAAGACCTGGCGTTTTATTGGCAGTTCACCACACTGCACACAAACCTGATTTCATAACTACTACTTTCGCAGGCTTTGATATTGATGCGATTAGAAAAGTAAGAGAATATTTAATGCCATATCCTCCATCTTCACCAGCCATTGCTTTGTTTAAAGATGGTCAATTGGTACATTTTATCGAAAGACACAACATCGAAGGCAGAAGTGCTCAAATGATTGCAGAAAATCTGTTGGGCGCATTCGAGCAGCATTGTCATAGCTAGACTAGAAGCTAGATACTGGATACTGGATGCTAGATAGGCTAGAAATCCAGAATCCAGTATCCAGTATCCAGTATCCAAAATCATTCAAATCAAACAACAAAAAAAACAAACCCTCATGTATCCCAACCTTTATTATGTTTTCAAAGACTGGTTTGGTGTTGAATGGCAGCCATTGAGCTTTCTGAATACATTTGGGTTGTTGGTGGCAATAGGATTTGTAGCAGCTGCTTGGACACTGACGTCGGAATTAAAAAGAAAAGAAAAACAAGGCTTATTGCAGCCCAGAGAAGAGTCGATAATTGTTGGTCAGCCTGCAAGTATCAGCGAACTCATCAGCAACTTCATACTCGGATTTATTTTTGGTTATAAATTTTTAGGATTATTCTTTTCCAAGCCAGAGGAAATTCCTGCACAAGAGTATATATTTTCTAAAGAAGGAAGTGTCTTGGGTGGTATTGCTATTGCCTTATTAATGACTGGACTAAAATGGTGGGATAAGAATAAAGTAAAACTTAAAACTCCTGAAAAAAGAACCATTAGAATTTGGCCACACGACAGAGTAGGAGATATCGTTATCATTGCTCTTGTGTTTGGTATTTTAGGTGCCAAACTATTTGACAACTTAGAGCATTGGGATGAATTCTGGGCACATCCAATTGAAAGATTGTTTTCTCAAAGCGGATTAACTTTTTATGGTGGACTTATTGTTGCTGCAATAGCAGTATGTTGGTACGCATTTACTAAATCAATAAAACTAAAACATCTAGTGGATGCTGCGGCTCCAGGTTTGATGATCGCATATGCAATAGGTAGAATTGGTTGTCAGGTTGCAGGAGATGGCGATTGGGGCATATACAATAGTGCTTATGTTTTAGACAATCAAGGAAACGTTGCTTTTGCAAAACCTGGTGATTTTCAAAAAACGCTTCAAAAAGATTCAACTTATTTTCTTCAGGGAAAAGTTATTGAATCGGGTGTTGTAACCTATGTAACAGATAGAACTTATCTAAATCTTGAATCAGTTCCTCATAAATCTGTAAAAGCTCCAGGATTTTTACCTGTTTGGCTTTTCGCTTACAACTACCCACAGAATGTAAATAGAGATGGAATTTTGATGCCTCAAATTACAGATGAACACAATAGAATGTTGCCTTCGCCTGTATTCCCAACGCCACTTTATGAAACCATCATTTGTACTGTTTTATTTTTACTTATGTGGTGGAAACGAAAGGACATTAAAACACCTTACATGATGTTTGGTCTTTACCTTGCTTTGAATGGTGTCGAAAGATTTATGATTGAAATGATGCGTGTCAATATAACTTATGGTTCTGTAGCGTTAACACAAGCAGAAATCATAGCCATAATGCTCATTCTTTCCGGAATTATTTTGATGATAGTTTCGAGGAAATTGAATAAATTGATAAATGTTTAATTATAAGAATTCAAAAGTAAAAAGTAAAAAATAAACACAATCGCCCCAATAAATCTTCCCCCTTGGGGGAATTAAAGGGGGCTAACAAACAATAAAAATATTTTATGCCTTCATTCGATTTTGCCAGCAAAGTAGATTTACAGACACTTGACAATGCTGTAAATGTAGTTCACAAAGAAATCTCCAATCGTTTTGATTTCAAAGGTTGTCATGTTGTAATTGACCTGAATAAAAAGGAATTCAAGCTTAATTTAGAGTCGGACAGTGACATGAAAATTGGTCAGATTATTGATGTGCTCATCAGCAGAAGTATCAAACAAGGTCTTGCTGCAGAAATTTATGATTTAAGTAAAGAGCCATATGTAAGTGGCAAGGTTACCAAACAGGAAGTTCCGGTAAGAAATGGTATAAAACAGGAAGATGCGAAGAAAATCGTGAAACTCATAAAAGACAGCGGATTAAAAGTACAAGCTGCGATAATGGACGATATTATTAGAGTAACCGGCAAGAAAATAGATGATCTTCAAGATGTTATCGCTTTAAGCAAGACCTGGAATTTGGGAATTGCTTTGCAGTTTATAAATATGAAGAGCTAATTTCAAGATAATCGTCAAAAAAGTTTCCATTTTAAACAGATTGCCTTAACTTCGCCCCTCTAAAATAACAAGTACGGCAAAATCCGTACATAAAACTTAAAAATTATGAAAGAAGGAATACATCCAAAAAATTACAGAACAGTAGTTTTCAAAGACATGAGTAATGGTACTACTTTTCTAAGCCGTTCTACTGCCAACAGTTCAGAAACAATTGTATGGGAAGGCGATGGTCAATCATATCCAGTTATCAAATTGGAGATTTCTAACACTTCTCATCCATTCTATACTGGTAAAAACGTATTGGTGGATACTGCGGGTCGTATCGATAAATTCAAAAAGCGTTACGAGAAAAAAGCAAAATAAGTTTAACTACTTTATATTCAATCCCGGTGTTTATGCATCGGGATTTTTTTTTACGATATCACTATAATTCTCAGTCACCTTTTTTCCAACCAATTAAATGACTTATTTTTAACCCGATGAAAATTTATCTCAGTACAGACAACCTCCAATTGAAGAATATGTCGCCTTTCACCAAAACAAGGCATATTTCTGATATCAGAATTGGCATACTGACCATCAGGGAAAAATGGACGCTGTTGCTGCCCGGTGATGCTGAAATTTTCACAGATAAGGAACAACATGAAGATCTGATTAGTATTGATGGAGCAATCATTCCCACATTAAGTAATTTCAAACAAATCATTTTGGCGGCGTTGGAACAATCTTCAATTCCAGAAGAGGTAAAAGTGCTACAGTATCCTTGGCAAATATTTCAATGGAATGATGAATGCCTAAGAGCGGATTTTGATTTGATTACAGCTGGCCGAAAATCAATTGAAATTGAGGCTTCAAATACCTACAAAAATGCTAACCATATCTTTATTGAACCCGGTGCAGAGGTTTCCATGTGCATGATCAATGCAGAAGAAGGGCCTGTTTACATTGGTAAAAATGCACTGATTATGGAAGGTTGTATGTTAAGAGGTCCGATTGCCATTGGCGAAAATGCAGTTGTAAAAATGGGGACTAAAATATATGGCGGTACCACCATTGGTCCATATTGCACTGTTGGAGGAGAAATAAAAAACAGTGTTTTATTCAGCCACAGCAACAAAGCGCATGATGGTTACCTAGGTGATAGTGTTATCGGCTCTTGGTGTAATCTTGGCGCAGGCACTAGCAATAGCAACGTGAAAAATACAGCAGGTATCGTTAAATATTATGATGAAAATAATCAAAGTTATGAAGTTGGTAAAAAAGCTGGTTTGATTATGGGCGATTATAGCCGCTGTGCGATTAATACTTCATTCAATACAGGTACTATGGTTGGCGTTTGCTGTAATATTTTTGGTAGCATCATGCCTGATAAATACATTCCAGATTTCACTTGGGGAAATGAAAGATATGATATAGACAAAGTACTCATAGATGTTTCCAACTGGAAGCAAATGAAAAAACAAAACATTACCGAAACAGAAAAATCTTTACTTATACAACTTTATAAAAATCAATAAAATGATCAGAAGACAAATTGCTGCAGCCAACTGGAAAATGAATCTTACGCTTACTGAAGCCGAAAATTTGATCAATGAAATCTCTGCAACAGATTTCAAGGCTGCCATGAATCAATCAGTAATATTCGCAGTACCCTTTCCTTACCTAACAGTGATTCAATCTAAAATAAATCATCACAATCACTTTCACATTTGTGCGCAAAATATGGCAGCCACAAAAAATGGCGCCTATACTGGCGAAGTAAGTGCAGAAATGCTGAAAAGTATCGACATCAACTATGTATTAATCGGCCACAGTGAGAGAAGAGAATATTTTCATGAAACTAATGATATCTTAAAAAAGAAAGTTGACCTTGCTTTGGAATATAACATTACACCCATTTTCTGTTGCGGAGAGCCTCTGTCTGTAAGAGAAGAAGGCTCACAAAATGAATATGTGGCTCATCAATTAAAAGAAAGCTTATTTCATTTGGATGCTGAAAAGATGAAACATTTCATCATTGCTTACGAACCCATTTGGGCGATTGGAACTGGTAAAACAGCAAGTAGCGAACAAGCTCAAGAAATGCACCAACACATTCGAAATACAATTGCATCTGTTTATGGAAATGATATTGCAGCAACAGTTTCCATACTTTATGGAGGAAGTGTAAAAGCAGCCAATGCCTCAGAAATTTTTGGCAAACAAGATGTTGATGGAGGTTTGGTTGGCGGAGCCAGTTTGGTTGCAACTGAATTCACATCCATAATGAAAAGCCTTAAAAATATTTCACTGTAATTACAATTTTTTTTTGTGAATCTATCCCAGATATTAAAACAAAATATTGCAGGAAAACTCCTCAATCATGGGATTGTATTTTTAATAAATGTAGTCATTGTTAGAAGCTTGCAGGCTGAGGAAAGTGGTTATTTTTTCAATAATCTTTATCTCATTAATTTACTAGCTTTTCTTTTCAGTGCGGGTTTAGATTATTCCGCAATTTCCTGGATTTCAAGAGAACCATTGTCTGCACATGCAATTCATAAAAAACTGATTGAAGTCGTTTTATTTTTCACAGCCGTGATGTTGATCTTTTCATTTGTTATACTTCCTGAAACAAGTTTTAAATTATACAGGTATTCAACGGCTATCGTGTTGTTTTCATCCGGAAATCTGATGTTGATTTTATTTCAAGGTTTTTTATCTGCTCAGAAGAAATTCAACCTGCAAAATATTATTCTAGGAATTAGCAATCTGTGCTTTTTGGTTTATTTGCTAAGCATACCAAAAGGTGAAATTTCAATTTTTATCATCTCAATTGGATATGGATTGCTTTATTTCATACAAGGGTTATCCATGATTACATTCAGTTATCAAAAGCAGGTTTCAAATCCAATTCGAATTCAATGGCGAGCATTTTTCAGACATGGTTTTTTTATCATGATTTCGTCTTTGGTATATTTTTGTTTTTTAAGAACAGATAACTTTTTTGTTGAAAAATATTGCTCGGGAGTAACATTAAGTAACTATGTTCAATGCGGAAAAGTAGGGCAGTACTTTATCTATTTTTCTTCGGTTATCAGTTCTACATTATTGCCATTTTTAAGTTCTGAAAAAATCACTTCATCTTATCAAGAGTGGAAGCAATTGATCAAGCCTTATTTTATTTTAATCATAACAGGCGCGATGTTATTAATACTAACAGGGAAATTTATTTATTCTTTTGTATTTGGAAATGAATTTATTGAAATGAGTAATTACATGATTATCTTATTACCTGGTTTTGTTTGCCTTGGAATGCTAACGCTCATAAACGCAGCTTATCTGAGTAAAGGAAATGTAAAACAGATTTTCAAAGGTGATCTCATTGGTTTTTCCATTGTGCTTGTTGCAGATACATTTCTAGTACCTCAATATGGTGTTTATGCAGCTGCGATAGTAAGCTCCATTAGTTATGTAATAGTGTTTTTATACTTGTGGAAGGATGTCAGAAAACAATTCAACGAATCATAATTTATCATTCAACAATTGAAGAAACTATTTCTATTCAAATTATACAAGCATTCTCCATTGGCATTTACATTGGTATTGTTGTTTATGATTTCATACTTATTTTTCTTTTCTAAAAAAATGGACATGATTGTTTTTCCTTACAATGATATGTTCAGTTGTCAAAATCAAAATTCAAAATTCAAAAAATGTTATTTTGTAAAATTGAATAACGAAAGGATTAAGTTTACTCATTTTCCTTATTGGAAGAAAGATATATTGGAACAAGCACCTTTAAAATATGCGATTTATTTAAACTCAAATCATCATAACCAAATTTCTATTTTTTTGAAATCAAAAATTCAGGATTCATTAATATTGTCATTTTGGGAGCGCAAATTGAGCCCATCTCAAAATGATCCGACTGATTGGTTAAATTGGTACGCAGGTTTCTCCGAAAAAAAATTAAATAAAGGCGACAGCTTATCATTAGTTGAATATAGTGTTTCAACTGCAATGGAATTGCCAATGTTCAATGATTCAATCACCATTTGTAAATCAACATTCAAATGATGATTGAGGCTTTAGTAAATAAAGAAAATAATTTCAGGAAAGGTTTATTCTTTATCATTTTGATAGAATTTCTTTTATTCATTTTATCTGGTGTTAGTTTTCAAGGTTTATTCAAAGTAGCAAATTACAATTTCGGGATTGACCCTGTATACTGGATATTTTTTTTATTTCAAATCCCGCAATTTATTTTTAGTCATTATGTAGTTGGTTTGATACTTGATATTCTCATTTTGTCAATGTTGATTTATAGCATTTTTATAAAGGAGAATAAGTTCATCATTTGGGCATTGTTCATTTTTTTAATGCTGTACTATGTTTGTCTTACTGCTACTTTAGGACACAGGAATTATCAAACAGGATTTTTTCTCATGATAGTTCCTTTTTTATTTTCAAATCAAATAAATAGAAAATTTGCATTTGAAGGCATTAGGTATTTTTATATTTTTTTCTATTTTTCATCTGGTATTTTTAAAGTATTCAATCATGGAATTTTTGAATCAATGTTGATGAATGCCACCATAAAAGAGCAATTTTTTCCTTATAATCTTGAATCCAATTTAGGATGGCGAACATCGATTAATTCAATGCTGATTAGGCATGAGACAACTGCTTATGTATTTTATTGTATCTCATTTGCCATGGAATCTTTTTTTGCAATTGGTTTCTTTACTAAAAAATGGGATTATATACTTGGTTTTTTATTACTCATTTTTCATTTTACTAACTGGATTGTGATGGACATTGCACCGATTGGACAGTTATCAGTCATCTTTTTCTTTTTGAAATACAAAGATTTTTCGAATTGATTTTCAATTAATTAATCATCGAGATTTAGGAATGATATTATTTCATTGGAAGCAAAATAAAAATCATTCAAAAACATTATGATTTTGAATAATAGTTTATTATGTTTGTTATCTCTACGTATCGAAAACACAAAATTGAAGTTGACCCTATGTTTAATTTTCAAAAGAGAAGATATTTCTTCTTCATTTTTTTATTGATTTCATTTCAAATTAATAGTTCATTATTATATGCAAATGACTCTGATGTAGTCAATTGTAATCATGCGTGGAAGATTGTAATACTGGGATCATCAACTTCTTATGGTGTAGGGGCTACAGTTTATGACAGTTCATGGGCGGGCAGATTTACATCTTATGTAAAAAGTAAAAACTCGGCCAATCAGGTTATTAATTTGGGCATGTCGGGACTCAAAACATATCAAAACTTGAGACCAGATGGTTATTTGCCTCCTTCAGATAGACCGACTCCTTTATATGGTTACAATATAACAGCAGCATTAGCGGCTCATCCAGATGTAATTATTATTAATATGCCTTCGAACGATGCGACAAATGGTTATTCGGTAGCAGAACAACAAGCTAATTTTGAAGCTACCATGAGATTAGCTGATTCAGCAAACGTTCCTGTTTGGGTAACTACAACCCAGCCTAGAAATAATCTCACAACAAATCAAGTCAATAATCTGATTCAAATGAGAGATTGGATAACTTCAAGATTTGGGAACAAAGCGGTTAACTTTTGGGAATCGGTTGCAAATTCGGATGGTTCAATCAATTCTTATTATGGTTATGATTACGTGCATGTCAACAATTTAGGCCATAAACTTTTCTTTACTAGAATGAAGGCTGAAAGTGTTTTGGATTCTTTATGTAATCGCCTGATTCCACCATGTAATTTTTCTGTTGCTGCTTCAATAAGTGGAAATAGTAATGCCTGTGGAAATATAGGAATAGGAGACAGTGCAATTTATTCAATTGCTGCAATTGATGCTGTTTCATATTCTTGGTCTGTTTCAAATGCCGCTACCATGGGAATGAGTTCAGTAAGAAATGGCAACGTTGTTAATATAAAATATTCATCTTCATTTACAAGTGGCACCATTACATTGGTAATTACTGGATGTAATGGAAGTGTTATTACAAAAACACTTGCCGTTACCAAAACTATACCTGGAACACCATCGGCAATAACTAGCACAAGTGGAAGTGCTGCAACAACATTCATTTGTCCTTTTATAGGCGGTTCTAATCTTACCTATGTTGCGGCACCTCCGGCTACAAATGCGAGTTCAGTTATTGCTTATCGTTGGACACTTCCTAACGGAGCTCAACTGATCAGTGTAAACACACCGGACTCATCAAGTATTACTATTAATTTTCCAACGACGCCAACTACATTGGTTTTATCTGTTATCTCAGTTTCAGGCTGTGGTAAAAGTTCAGCGAAGTCAATTACATTAAACAAAACGGCACCATCAGCTCCTTCTGCAATAACTGGAATAACGGATATTTGTAATGAGATTGAAGAAGATTCTCAAACAGACGATTTGACTTATACAGCGACAGCTTCAAATAATGCAGCATCCTATTTTTGGACAGTTCCTACAGGTGCAACATTATTATCTGGACAAGGAACAAGAAGTATCAAAGTTGTTTTTCTTTCCAGTTTTATTTCTGGAAATATCACGGTTCAATCTATCAGTCCTTGCGGAAACAGTACAGCAAAATCACTTACCATATACAAACGTGTTGCTGCAATACCGGCTTTAATACAGAAAGAGTTCTCTCCGATTTCAATTGCTGCTGTTACAAATGTTTGCGGTGTAATTTCTGAAACATACAGAATTAAAAAAGTAACCTATGCTACTTCTTATAATTGGAAATTATCTAACGGCACAAAAGCTAGCATTACACACATTAATGGTAATGGCATCAATGATACGGCTGTGATTGTTACGTTTTTAAGTGGATTCGCAAAAGACACACTTGCTGTAGCGGCAGTCACCGACTGTAATGCAAGTGTTTCCAAAACAATAATATTAAATTCATTATTATTGCCACCAACACCAACAAATATTATTTCAAGTTCCGGAAATTACAATCCTTGTTCGGGTACTCAAATTAATTATTCTGTTGTTGTTGCTTCACCAACAACAACTCAAAATGTTGCATCAGTTTACAGGTGGACAAAGCCCAACAACACAACAATTCTTTCAGCGGCTGTAGATAGTTCTTCAATCACCTTATTATTTAATACAGGTTATGCAGGAGGCGCTATCTCCGCAAAAGGCCAAACCGCTTGCGGTCAGATGGGAACAGCTAAATCTGTAAGCCTCAAGTATTCAACGCCGACTCCTACAAGTATTATTTCAAGTCGTGGCATTTACAATGCATGTGCAGGAAATACTATTTCATTTTCTGTGACGGTTCCAGCTCCAACAACGACACAAATTGCAGCTGTAGTTTACAGATGGACTAGACCAAACTTCACAACTATACTAAGTGCAAATACCGACAGCTCTGTCATTTCTTTACTTTTCAATACAGGTTTTACTGGTGGTAATGTAACAGTAAAAGGCCAGTCTCCTTGCGGAAATTATGGTACGGCTAAAACTCAATTACTTACAAATTTGGGATGTAATACTGGCTCTAGGATATTCTCAAAATCAATGAATGAAACGAAAAGCCCGCATGCTATGATTTTTCCTAATCCCAACAATGGAAATTTTTCATTGGTATACAACAATCAATTAAAAACATACATCACCATTAGAGATGCGAAAGGCTCTGTAATGGCGAAATTTCAAACAATTGGAAATAATATTAAGCAAGATTTCAAAATCAACAATTTAAACCTTCCTGCTGGACTATATTTTGTTTCAATACAAAATAAAAATGAATCTGAAACAATTAAAATGATAGTGAATTATTGATTTTGAGTTTAAAATCAATAAAAAATTGTTTTGTTTTCCACAAATCCACATTCTTTGCCCTTGATTTGTTATAATGGCGATTTATGAAGTAAATTTGGCATCATTAATTATCCCATTATAAATTGATCTGGGGCAATTAGCGTTCAACTCATAAAAAGCCAAAACATGCAAAAATTCCAAATTACTATTATGAAAACATTCATTTTCATAATTTTCTTTTCCTCAGCATTTAATCTCTTTGCTACCGGAAATAAAGACAATTTTCCAATAGCAGGAGAAATAACTTTAAATGCAGGTAACGACACTTCACTTGTTTTACCAAGCAACAGCTTGACTTTTAACGCTATTGCATCTTCTACAGCTGGGATTATAACTACATATAGTTGGGCTAAAATATCAGGCCCTTCTTTATTTGCAATTAGTAACTCAAGCATTTCAAATCCAACAGTTTCAAACCTAGTAGAAGGTAGTTATTCATTTGAAATTACTGTTGCTGATATTGCGCTAAACACAGCTAAAGACACTATTAATGTTGTTGTAAGCTCAAGAGTACTCATTGATTTTGGTCCTACTAGAACAGCTGCACCAGATATAAATGGTAATTACTGGAACAATGTTGTTGCTGCAAATAATGGAATTAAATTAAGAAACGCAGTTACATCAAATAATGCTAGGACAAAGATTGGATTGAATATCTTCAACAGAATTGATGGATCATTTGGCATACAGGGCCCAGGTCTAAATACAGGCAACACAACCGGTGCAGTACAAGACTACCCTGTATCTACTACAACTGATTATGCTTTTGCAGATCAAACTGCTGTGGATGCCGGTTGGTCTATAACAGGATTAGATGCAACAAGAACTTATACTATAAAATTCTGGGGCGCTAAATCAGATGTAACATATCCGAATGTTATAGAAATCAAAAGACAAGACGAATCGGTTTGGCAATCCTATGATGCAGCAAATAATGTAGACTATAACAATGCTGCTATTTTCGTTTTTACAGGTAAAACAGAAATGAATTTTGACATCAGAGTGCAAACCGCAAGCGCCTTTGGATATATTTGTTTAATTGACATTTTGCAAACTGGTGCGTTAGATGCTAGTAACGCAGCACCAAATGCTATTGCTGGTAATGATATTTATTTGAACACTCCTGTTAATTCAACAACACTTGATGGTAGTCTTTCAAATGACGCAGATGGAGTTATTTCGACTTATTCATGGTCAAGAATTTCCGGTCCAACTCAATCTACTATCACAAATGCAAATTCAGTTTCAACAGGAATAAGCAATTTAACCGATGGTCGTTATGAATTTGAACTTAGTGTTACCGACAACGAAGGCGCAATAAGTAAAGACACTGTTGCAGTTTTTGTGGGCTCAAGAATTTTAATTGATTTTGGTCCAGACCAAGTAGTATCACCAGATGTAAATAATAATTATTGGAATAACGTAACAACAGCTGATAATGGAATAAAAATAACTGACGCCATTAACACTGTCAATGCAAATACTGGGGTTATTTTTAGTGTTGTAAATCGAATAGATGGCACATTCAGCACTACTGCATTGGGCGTAAACAATGGAAATACAGGAATCACTATAAATGATTATACCAATTTGGTTACTTCGGATTATGCATTTGCAGAACCTAGCGCAACTAATGGTATTTGGCGAATCGAAGGCTTAGATCCAAACAAAACATACTCTGTGAAATTCTGGGGAAGAAGGACTGTGACTAACTCAAGTAGAATCATTGAAATAAAAAGAGAAGATGAAACTACATGGCAAACTTATGATGCTGCAAATAACACTGATTATAACAACGCTGCCTATTTTTTAATTTCTGGCAGCGCTAGTATGAATTTCAATATTCGTGTAAATGACGCCAGTTCATTTGGTTACATATCATTAATGGACATCTATTACACCAATGTATGTACACCAACAGAAAGTACAACTGAAATTACTGCTTGTGATAACTATAATTGGAATGGTACAGACTATGGAACAAGTGGAACTTATACATTTCTAACAACTAATGCAGAAGGATGCGATTCAACTGCTGTATTAAACTTAACCATCAATTTTTCAAATATTACTCTTGAGTCTGTAGTAGCTTGTGACACTTATAACTGGAATGGCACAGATTACACTGCAAGCGGTGTTTATACATTTACAACCACAAATATAAATGGATGCGATTCAACTATTATTTTAGACTTGTCTATTGGAGCATCTAGTACAAGTAGCGAAGATGTTACTGTTTGCAACGTTTACAATTGGAATGGAAATGATTATACTTCAACTGGTACTTACACATTCACAACAACTAATGCTAATGGTTGTGATTCTGTTGCTACTTTGAATTTAACAATCAATTCAACTTCTTCAAGTTCAGATGTTGATGCTTGTGGTATTTATTCATGGAATGGTACAGAATATACCGCTAGTGGTTCATACACATTCACAACAACTAATACTAATGGTTGTGATTCACTTGCTATAATTAATCTGACTATTACTGAAGGCATACTTATAAATGCTGGTCCTGATCAAACAATTGAACCTGTTGCTACAGCTCAATTGGCAGGTACAATTTCAGGTACTCCAATTAGCATATCATGGACAGGTGGTAATGGTAGTTATAGTCCTGACAACACAACACTCGATGCTGTTTACACACCTTCTGCTGATGAAGTCATTGCTGGAATTGTAGTATTAACTCTGGCTGCTGATGGTGGTCCTTGTGGAACAGTTTTAAGCTCTGTTACCATAACCATTTCAACTAATACTCCGGTAACTTTATTACAATTCACTGGATTCAAAAATGGCAAGAAAAATCAACTACAATGGTCTACAGGTACGGAAATCAATAATAATGGATTTGAAATTCAGCGCTCATATAATGGCATTGATTTCACTAAAGTTGGTTTTGTTGGTTCTAGAGCTTCGGGCGGAAATAGCAACACCACTTTAAATTATCAATTTGCTGATCAGAACTTTATTGGACATATCCAATATTACAGACTCCTTCAGATTGATAACGATAACCGTAGTAAATTGAGTAATATTGTTGTTATAAAAGATAATAATCTTATTGCACTTTCTTTAGATGGTATTTATCCAAATCCTGCAAGTGCATTCATCAATGTTGTTGTAAATTCTGCAAATCAGCAGAATAGTACCATCATCATTAATGACATGACAGGAAAACAAATCTCAAAACAAACGAAAGTATTAAATACAGGTAACAATGTTATTAATATAAATACCAGCCGCTATGCAGCAGGAATTTATACAATTAGCGTAGTTACTGAAAACAACGTGCTAGTGACTTCCAAATTCGTTAAGCAATAAATAAATCGTCTTTATAAAAAATGAAGAAGCGGCCCATGTGCCGCTTCTTTTATAAAATAGAGTTTATGATTAAAAATAAAATTCAAACCTGTTTTCTATGTTTGTTAATTACGCTATTTTTATTCAGTTGCAGTCATTCTAAAAAACTTAATGGCATTTCAAAAAACACTGAAATCAGTTCGAAAATAAAGATCAAAGAAAAAGTTCCATCGGTTAAAATAAACACCGAAAATATTGCAGCTGACGTATTGATCAGTTATGCTGAGAGTTTGGAGGGAACAAAATATAAATACGGAGGTACGAGTGAAGAAACCGGATTTGATTGTTCAGGATTTGTATGGTATGTATTCAATCACTTTAATATTAAAGTACCAAGAACATCAATGCAATTTACCAATGCAGGAAAAGAAGTGAAAATTACAGAAAGTAAGAGGGGTGATATTATTTTATTTACAGGCAGTGACGAAAGTTCAAGAAAGGTAGGACATATCGGATTTATCACTGCAAATGAGAATAATAAAATAACCTTCCTCCACGCTGCATCAGGTGGAGGAAGGGGAGTAATGAAATCTCAAATGAGTCAATATTTTGTAGAGCGATTTGTAAAAGTGAACAGAATATTCAACTATTAATACTCTTCTTCATCTGGATTATCCCAGAAGCCCCAGCTCACACTTACATAATCTTGCTTGTGTTCATTAGTTTCAGGCCAATGGTTTTTATCAAAACCAGGTGCTTTTTGAAGTGTTTCACGTTTTTCATTAAAACGGAATACTTTATGTTCAGGATCTACTTTCAATAAATGAAAAGGAATAGCGAAGAATTTCTCTCCGATACCTAAAAACCCTCCAAATTCGATAACATAATACTCAATTTTACCACTGCGGATATCCAGCATGATATCATGAATAGATCCCATGTCTTCGTCTTCATTATTTAAAACTTTGTCACCAATAATGGTAGACGCAGTTAAAAATTTCAAATTGACATTCACGTCAGGATCGCCTTCAAATTTTCCGGAAAAATTGTCCTGAAAAAGATTGTTGTCCATATTTTATAATTTTATTTTTTGGATGCTAAAGATAATCAAAGCATTAATAAAATGGAATGTAAGCGGTATTTTTTTCTTTTGAAAATGGAATCTTTTAATATAGAAAATACGCATAAAATAAGCTAATTTTGCCTTCCTAAAGTGTAATGGCTGAAATGAAGAACATAAGAAACTTTTGCATCATCGCTCATATTGACCACGGTAAAAGTACCTTGGCAGACAGATTGTTGCAAACAACTAATACGATTAGTGAAAGAGAAATGCAGGCACAGGTGCTTGATGATATGGATTTGGAAAGGGAAAAAGGAATCACCATCAAAAGTCATGCGATTCAAATTAATTATCCTTACAAAAAAACAACTGCTCCAAATGCAGTTGAAAGCGGTGAATATATCTTAAATCTTATTGATACTCCGGGCCACGTAGATTTTAGCTATGAGGTAAGTAGAGCCTTGGCTTCATGTGAAGGTGCTTTATTATTGGTGGATGCCACACAGGGAATTCAGGCTCAAACCATCAGTAATTTATATTTGGCTATAGAAAATGATCTTGAAATCATTCCCGTTATCAACAAAATTGATATGGACGGCGCCATGATTCCTGAAGTAAAAGACCAAATTATCGATTTGATTGGTTGTAAGGAAGAGGATATTTTATTAGCCAGCGGTAAATCAGGAATTGGCATTGAAGGAATTTTGGAAGCCATTTGCGAAAGAATTCCTGCACCTCAAGGCGATCCTAATGCACCATTACAGGCATTGATATTTGATAGTGTTTTCAATAGTTTCAGAGGAATTATCATTTACTATAGAATTTTCAACGGAACTATTAAAAAAGGAGATAAGGTTAAGTTT
>CALPIT020000024.1 GCA_943323705.2 Streptomyces griseus | reverse complement strand
CACACAAAAAATAATATTAACTCTCCAAATAGTTTTTACCTTCGCTTCACACAAAAACTAAAAAATGAAATGCCCTTAGAGTTAGCTTTTACTAAAAGGAAATGAGTTTTCAAGGGCATAATATGTTGCAATATTCTAAATTCAATAATTCAAACATGAAAAAGTCAATTCTATTCTTATTGGGCATTTCTTTGTGCTTCATCACATTTGCTGAACAAAAAAACAGTATTAGCTCTCCAAATGGAATGATTACGCTTTCTTTCCATAAAAATGATAATGGCAATATTAGTTATGAATTATTTTTCAAAAATAAATCGGTAATTAAACCTTCTTCATTAGGATTCAAATTCAGCAAACCAGATGTGATATTGAATCAATATGAAATAGTAAAAATAGATTCCTCAACTTTTGATGAAAATTGGGCGCCTGTTTGGGGTGAACAATCATTAATCAGAAATAATTACAAAGAACTTGCTATCACTTTAAAAGCAACACCTTCTAATATTATTATAAAAATAGTATTCAAAGTTTATGATGAGGGTGTTGGTTTCAGATATGAATTTCCGGAACAGCAAAACCTAAATCATTTTATAATTGACAATGAATTCACTCAGTTTTCGATGACAGGCGATCATAAAACATTTTGGATTCCGGGAGATTATGATTCTAATGAATTTGCCTATTACACGACTTCACTGAGTAATGTGGATGGAAATGGTGGTGGAAAAGTACAGGAAATATTTGCCAAATCTCCTATTGCCGACAATGCAGTTCAAACACCGTTAATGATGAAATCTGTGGATGGTATGTATATTAATATTCATGAAGCCGCTCTTAAGAATTATCCAGCAATGAATTTATTGTTGAATAAATCTACGTATTCATTTACATCACAGTTGGTTCCGGATGCCGTGGGCAACAAAGCCTATATGCAGGCTCCAGCAACAACACCGTGGAGAACCATTATTATCAGTGATAAAGCAAAAGATATTCTCAATTCTAGAATGATTCTTAATCTCAATGATCCTTCTGTAATTAAAGACCCTTCATGGATTAAGCCGCAAAAATTTATTGGTGTTTGGTGGGAAATGCACGTCGGTATTGGCACTTGGGATCTTGCAGGAGGACAGGCAGGTTCTGTTGTAGGAAATTTCAAAAGACATCATGGCGCGAATACAGCTAATGTTAAACGTTATATAGATTTTGCTTCGAAGAATGGAATTCCAAGTGTATTGGTCGAAGGCTGGAATACTGGCTGGGAAGACTGGTTTGGACAATGGAAAGAAGATGTATTTGATTTTGTAACTCCTTATTCAGATTTTAATGTAGAAGAACTATCTGCGTATGCCAAAGCTAAAGGTGTAAAATTAATCATGCACCATGAAACATCAGCATCTGTTACTAATTATGAAAGACAGATGGACACAGCATACCGCTTCATGAAAAAATATGGTTACGATG
The DNA here is from genome assembly GCA_943323705.2 of Streptomyces griseus. GTDB lineage: Bacteria > Bacteroidota > Bacteroidia > Chitinophagales > Chitinophagaceae > Ferruginibacter. The sequence continues at coordinate 14,296 of CALPIT020000024.1, read as the reverse complement.
CAGTTAAAACAGGATATGTAGGTCATATCATTCCCAGAGGTGAACATCATGATGGACAATGGATGGTAAAACATTATGAAAGAGTAGCCAAGAAAACGGCAGATTATCATATCATGGTGGATATGCATGAGCCAGTTCGACCAACTGGATTACAAAGAACATACCCCAATTGGTTGGCCTGCGAAGCCGCTCGTGGCAATGAATTCAATGCTTGGAGTGTAGGGAACATGCCTGAACACGAAACCATTTTACCGTTTACAAGATTAATGGGCGGACCAATGGATTACACACCTGGCATATTTAAAATTAAAATGAATTATTACGACTCAGCCAAAAAAGAACAAGTACATACTACTTTAGCCAAGCAGCTAGCCTTATACGTTACTATGTACAGTCCGCTGCAAATGGCCGCCGACTTACCCGAAAACTACGAGGCGCATATGGATGCCTTTCAATTTATAAAAGATGTGTCTGTTGATTGGGAAGAATCAAAAGTTTTAGATGCAGAACCCGGAGATTATATTGTCGAAGCTAGAAAAGGAAAAGGAACACAAAACTGGTTCATTGGTGCCATCACTGATGAAACTGCAAGATCATTGCCAGTAGCACTTGATTTTTTAAACAAAGGAACAAAGTACATCGCTACTATTTATCGTGACGCAGCTGATGCCGATTGGAAAAATAATCCTGAAGCCTATGTGATTGAAAAATTTGTAGTGGATGCGAAAACAAAATTAGGATTGATGCTGGCGCCCGGTGGTGGCACTGCCATTAGTTTGATACCCGCAACTGCTGAAACATTGAAAAAGGTGAAAGGGTATAAGTAGGTGCCCCCTAAATCCCCCAAGGGGGACTTTGATTGTGTTTTGTTGGTAAGTTTCGAATTTAATTTTTATTTCTTTCTCAGCAATGTCTCCTGAAAGGGACGTTGCGTATACAGAAGATTTGTTTAAAAGGTTGAATACGTTTAATGAGTTCAAAAGGTTTCAGAGGTTCAATTAGTTTAAAATGTTTTTTCTGAATAAAATCTAACGTCTTGAACTAATTGAACCTCTGAAACCTTTTGAACAAGCGTTACTCCAAACACCAAAAGTGATTTTTTATTTAATTCTCTTCGTTAGTTTACTTGAAAACGACAAATTGAATTCAAACTTCATTTTATTAAATAGTTTTTCCGCCATTCCGATTTCTGTTCTTAATTTTTTTTGTTTGACAAGCTTTTCATTCAAGTGAACAATAGACACTTCATGATTTTTTTTGATGAGCTCTATTTGTGCAGTAATATCCAATCGGAATAAATTAAGTGATTTCTCCAACTCTATAAAAAGATGCTGATAATGCTCAATAGAATCAAGCAATGAACGGTCGGGCATTTCCATCAGGATCTGAGCGATTCTATTTTTCATAAATACAAGCTCAGACTGCATGAAGGCGATACATCGCTTCCAGGTTTCTGCTTCGTACATCAACTGTTTACTAATGGTGTTTTTCATCGCGTTAACTTTAAACTGGTAAGTAGAAATACTTAATATATTATTCGTCATTTACTTATTTTGAACTGTAAGATAAACAGACGTCTAATTTATTTACTGACCAAAATCAGTACACATAAAAATCTTAATCATATTATCAACTAAAAAAAAGCAGCCCACACAATATTGGTGAGCTGCTTTACCAGAATGATAATTACTATTTAACCTTAATGCTTTTTGTCAATAGTTTTTTAGCTTCTTCTTTTTTAGGAAGTTGTAAATACAACACACCATCTGTATAGCTTGCGTGTATGTTATCTTTACTTACTTCATCGGGCAGAGAAAAACTACGGCTAAAAGAAGAATAATTATATTCTTTTCGGGTGTATTGATGTTCTTTCTCTTCTACTGTTTCTTCTTTCTCACAACTAACGGTTAACATGTTGCCATCCACATTAATGTCGAAATCATCTTTCTTCATTCCAGGAACTGCAAATGCCAACTTAAATTCTTCTTTTGTTTCAGTGATGTTTACTGCAGGCATGTTCAACGTTCTTCCCAACGCCGAACTGCTGTTGTCAAACCATTCATTCCATGGCTTAAAAAAATCTTCAAATACTGTAGGTAAAGTACTACCATTTCTGATTAATGCTCTTGTAGACATAATTCCTCCTTGTTTTTAAATTTTATAAATTATAATTACAAGGCAAATCTATTGTTGCAAAAAACGCTTATTAATAATAAGCGTCAAAGGATTAATTGATTGTTATCAGTAAGACACTAAGTGGTTTTTTCGCTGAGCTCTAACCAACGCAATTCTTTTTCATCGAGCAGCTGAATGATAGTACTGATGCGAGCTGCGGCTTGTTGCAATTCTTCATAGGAGAGATTACCGCTCATTTTTTCTTCCAATAATTGTTTCTCTTTATTCAATTCGGGCATTTCTTTTTCGATTGTTTCCAATTCGAATTTTTCTTTGAAAGAAAGCTTTTTTGGTGTAGTTGAATTTGCAGCTACGGGTGTATTTTTTACAACAACTGGCTCATTATTGTCTTCATTATTTTTCATGATTTGCTGTGGATTTTTTTCCAACAAACCTTTAGACATCGCATCTCTGTATTGCGTATAATTTCCCGGATAATCTCTGATGACACCATCACCTTCGAAAGCAAATAGATGGTCTACCATTCTGTCCATGAAATAACGATCATGACTCACAATTAATATACAACCTGGATATTCCAATAGAAATTCTTCTAGTGTTCTTAAAGTTTGTAAGTCCAAATCATTGGTAGGCTCATCTAAAACCAGAAAATTAGGATTCAGGAAAAGCACGCTCATCAGATGCAATCTTCTTTTTTCTCCACCGCTTAATTTACTGAGTAAAGTATATTGTTGTTCGCCGGTGAAACCAAATTTTTCCATAAACTGACTGGCCGAAATTTTAGAGCCATCTGCCAAAGGAAAAAATTCAGCCATAGATTTTACATATTCTATGGCGCGTTTGTCTTCTTTATATATAAGACCTTCCTGACTGAAATTTCCAAAAACAACCGTATCGCCGTGATTGATTTTACCGCTGTCCGGCTGCTCCAATTGTAAAGCGATTTTTAAAAATGTAGATTTTCCCACCCCATTTTTTCCCACCACGCCAATACGTTCGCCTCTTTTGAAAGTATAGTCAAAGCCTTGCATGATGACCAAATCACCAAAAGCTTTATTTACTTTTTTCATTTCCAGAATTTTACCGCCAAGTCTGGTCATTTTCACTTGTAAACTTACCTCAGCAACTTCTTTTTGTTGTTTTACGCGGTCTTCAACTTCCGTAAAAGCATCTTGACGACTTTTGCTTTTTGTCGTACGGGCTTTGGGTTGTTTGCGCATCCACTCCAGCTCCTTGCGGAAAATGTTTTTATCTTTTTGTAATTCACTTTGCTGAATTTCTACTCTCAGACTTTTTTGTTCCAAGAAATAATCATAATCGCCTTTATAGACATACACTTTTTCTTCGTCGATTTCTACGATTTCATTACAAACGGCATCTAGAAAATAACGGTCATGGGTAACCAGTAAAAGCGTTATTTTTTGTGAACTTAAAAATTCTTCAAGCCATTCGATCATGCTTACATCAAGATGGTTGGTTGGCTCATCCAAAATCAATAAACACCTGCCTTCATGTAATTGAGATTCTATCAATGCTTGAGCTAGCGCCACACGTTTCTTTTGTCCACCACTAAGATTGCCTACTTTTTCATTGAGCTGATGCAAATTCAATTTTCCTAAAATTTGCTTGAGATCACTTTCGAAATTCCAAGCATTTAAATCATCAAGCCTACTCATCAATTCAGCTAGTTGATCGTGATCATCTGAACCTTTTTCAAGGAATTCTTCATACTCTTTAACCACTTTCACCACTGGGTTATCTAAACGAAGTACATTATCCCAAATGGTTTGAGCCGGATTGAAATCGTGATCTTGCTGCAACATGACCGTACGAATGTCTTTATGAACCCATACCGTACCAGAATCGGGCGTATCGAAACCCGCGATAATTTTCATTAACGTAGATTTACCAGAACCATTTCTGGCTACAAGGGCAATTTTATCTCCTTCTTCAATATTGATGGTGATGTTTCTAAAAAGTGTTCTGATTCCAAAAGATTTGGAAATGTTTTCAACCGAAGCGTAATGCATAACTGCAAAGATAACTTTCGGTTTTAGTATTTTGTTGTTTTACACAAAACTGTTTAAAATTAGACCTTACAAAAAAACTATATACCTTATAATATCTTTATCTTGTACGCCAAAGATAACTTACGCTTAAACAATAAAGGATTGAAGTTCGGTTTATCAATATTTCGGTCATTTTTGATGTTGATTTTATTTTCAAATCAATTAATAGTATCTGCTCAAAGGGTAGGTAAGATTAAAGTGACTGAAGACAATGCCCGTTTCTACCGAGATACCTTAATTAAAAGAATTTTTGGTCCAACCGGATTTCCTTACGATGCTATACCAGACTCGGTTATATCTAACATCAATAGCATAGAATACTTAAGTTCATTTCCATATTCAGGCATGATGTATCCTAATGGAAATCTAGATTCGATAGATAAGTTGGTAGTAACTATTGATGCCAATACAACCAATTTTCCTTCAAAAGCGATATTGCATGTTTTTCACCCACATAACAGTAATGGCAAGTTGTTCATTTATCATGCGGGTCATTGCGCAGGTACAGCCATAGCAGAAGATGTTGTAAATAATGCAGGCAATGATTCAGCTGGTGTTGTCATTCCGAAACTTTTAGAACAAGGATTTACTGTTTTAGCGGTGCCGATGATTCATTATCAATTGATGCCTCGCAATGGATATTCATGCGGTAATAATAGGCATGATCCACTTTTTTCAGACAGCTTATATGCTTATCCGCTGGGTTTATTTTTTAAACCATTGATTGCAGGACTGAATGCATTGGGACGGAGTAATTATAGTTCCATTTATATGATGGGATTATCTGGAGGAGGATGGGCAACATCTGTGTATCCGGCTATTGATTCTACAATTAGCATGTCATTTCCAGTTGCTGGATCATGGCCGATTGCAGTAAGAAATTATTATTATTCTGCCGGAGATGCGGAACAATATTATGCACCTGTTTTTAGAAATTTACTAGATTATCATGAGCTGTATACGCTATCTTGTTTGGCGCCTGCAAGAAAAATGTTGCAGATAAATAATCGCTATGATGCTTGTTGCTTTAATGGAGCTTTTCAACATCTTTATTATGTAGATTCTGTTGCCAAAGCTCTCGAAGGAACTGGAGGTGAATTTAATTATTACCTTGATGAAACCAGCTATCAGCATGTAGTTACCACCAAAGCCATGCAAGTAATTTTGAAGTATACAGAACAAAACCGTGCGCAGCTTATTAGTTTACCTGAAGATTCTGTGTATGGCGGTATGTCTTATTATTATTCCATCAGAAGCAATTTTTCAGCACCGCAATTTACCGGTCAAATGCCACTTACTTATTCAATGCTAAAAGCACCTGAATGGATGTACCTGAATTATTCAACAGGTGAAATATTGGGTCAGGCTACTCCTGCAACTTTAATTCCCAATAAAGACACCATTAGTTTTAAAGTGGAAGACAGTTTGGGACGCTTTGTCATTTGCAATTTAACCTTGGTGAAAAAAAGAGGCAGTCCTTATTTCTTCACGATGTATACAGATAGTCAAACTGTTTATTTTCTTCCATATTATGCCCAAGCGATGCAATCTGTAAATCAGGAAAGTAAAGATTATTTCTTTTTCAACAACCCTGCTTTAATAATCAATGATATCAGTATAGTTAATAATTCCATTATAAAATTGGATCTCAATATGCCTTTGTCGATAACTGATTCTATTGGCTATAATGGCATGAACGACAGATTTCCCATCATGTATAACAACGGCGCAAAGTTGGATAATTTTGGGTTGACAGACATTATGATAAATGCCGTGAAAAGAGATTATGCTATTATTGGAATGATTAGGTTTAACAGTGATACCAAGAAGTTTGAATACTTCAATGGTGTTGCTTGGATAAATATGAATTAAAAAACTTTTTTATCATTTAAAAAATGAAAAAATGAATTTACGTGTATGGTTAACAGTTATGAATGCGTTATTAATCATTGGCGTTAATGCCCAGGTGAAGATGGGCGATAATCCTAATAGTTATTCTCCCGGCTCGATACTTGAACTGGAAAGCACCAACAAAGCATTGACTTTACCCAGATTGACTACCGTTCAGATGCAATCGATTCCTTCGCCATTAAGTGGGATGATTATTTTTAATACAGATAGCAATTGTATTTATCTCTATAAGAATAATAATGTATGGGCAAGCATCAGTGTAGGTGGAGGCGGTTCTAATACAACATGGCCGTATCACAGCAATAATTTAACTCCAGGTGCTAACGGTAACGGACAAGGTATTGTATCATTAACAGGAATAGGCTTAACTGCAAGTGGCGGTTACAGTCATGCTGAAGGAAAAAACAATGTGGCTTATGGCAATTATGCGTGGAGTTCGGGATTTGCCGATACTGCTTCAGGGGATGCATCTGTGGCTATGGGATATCAAAACAAAACTTCCGGAATTTATAGTTTCTCAACAGGATTTCAAAATGTAACGGCTTACCAATCTGCTGTTGCATTAGGACAAGAAAACAGAGACACGGGTTGGTCATCACTTGCTATGGGATTGAGAAATAAAATATTTTCAGGTGTTTCCTACAGCAATGCTTTGGGTTACACAAATGAAATTCGCTCAGGAAATTCAGGCAATGTATTTGGAGAAGCCAATATTTTAAAAACAGGATCTTATAACACAGCGGCGGGTTTTGGTAATAGTATTGATGGAAGTTACAATCAGCTTTTTGGAAAAAATAATAAAACATTAGGCGGTAATGGTCATTTTGCCGGAGGAGAGAACAATACCATAAATAATGGAATCGACAATTCACTTTTAGGCTTTAACAATACTGCCGAAGGAAATTACCTTGGTGCTATTGGAAAAGATAATATAGTTTTTTTTCAATCAGCCGTGGCTTTAGGTCAGTTGAATAAAGACAGTGGATATGCTTCAATTGCTGGTGGTTTGAGTAATATCATACATAGAAATGTACAGTATGCTAGTTCATTTGGTTATAATAATATTTCAGCTAGAAATTTATCATTAAATGCTACAGTACCTGGAGCTGCTACCTTCAATGCAGGTGTGGCCAATTACAACACAGGTTATGCTTCTATTGCTTTGGGTTCTTATAATAAACCTTCCAACTTGAATTCACTAGCTGCCAATTATTATAATTTATCTAACAGCTTTGCCATGAGTGCATTTGGCCATTACAACGATACACTTTCTGCTTATCAGGGAAGCAGTTATTTGCCATCAGAAATGTTATTCGCAATTGGTAATGGAACAAATAATGCCAACAGAAGAAATAGTTTTACCATGATGAGAAATGGTTTTACTACTATCAATGCCACTTCAGAAACTGGCGCCAATCAGCCAAGGGCCGAGCTTGATATCAAAGGAACTGGTGCTGTAATTGTGCCTGTTGGCACTTCCGCACAACGTCCAGCCACACCAGTTGCAGGTATGATTCGCTTTTGTACCGATTGCGCCGGAGGGCCCGTTTTGCAAGGGTTTGATGGAACGAATTGGGTGAATCTGTAAGAAAAGGTTTAAAAGGTTTCAGAGGTTCAATGGGTTTAAAAGGTTCCGAATTTGTGAAACTTTTTGAACCTGCCAAACCTTTAAACATTTTTATTTAGCCTACTGTTTTAACGGTGGGTCGCGTCGAAACGGCTTTGAACATTTTTTTCCGCCCACCGTTGAAACGGTGGGCTAGCATTAAAATAAAAAAGAAATAAACTGAAGCATAAAATGCCATTAACCTTTTGAACCAATCAAACTTTTTGAACTTTTTGAACCTCTGAAACCTCCCAAACCTTTTACTCCCCAACTCAATTATTTAAATTATTTTTACACCTTTCAATCCCAATGGCGGCACACAAAAAGCGTATCATAGATAATTTTATTTCTTTGTCGGTCGTGCAAGGGTTATCGTTATTATTTCCATTGATTATCTTTCCTTATCTGGTTCGCATACTTGGCGTGGAGGGCTTTGGCGTGTTTTCACTCATTCAAGCGGTGATCATGTATGCTGATTTGTTGGTGTCTTTTGGATTTGGTTTGTCTGCTACAAAAGCAATAGCCCGAAATGTTGGCAAAGACATTCATACCAATAACGTAATAAGCGCTGTATTTTTTATCAAGATTATTTTATTTGTCATTCCCATAGTTTTATTTCTATTGAGTTGTTTGTTTGTTCCGATGCTTCGCCATCAATTTATATATTTACTGATAGCCGGTTTGTATCTGTTGGGTAATATTTTATTTCCCGACTGGTATTTTCAGGGAATACAAAAAATGCGTTCCATCACAGTAGTTACTTTTATTTCAAAATGCATTTCATTTTTGCTGATTATCTTTTTTGTAAAACAATCAGAAGATATTGTAATGGCGGTTTTTGCGGTTTCGGTAGGAAATTTCATTGCCGGACTTATCGGCTTTTTTCTCTTGTTAAAAAGCTTTTCATGGAAAATTAAATTTGCGCCCAAAAGATTTGTAAAGGCGTTTTTCAAAGAAAGTGCTTATGTGTTTTCAAGTATCATTTTGGTGCCTTTATATTCCACCATTAACTTGTTTATTCTTCAGTATTTCACCAATCCGCTGATGGTGGGCTATTATGCCATTTCAGAAAAAATTTACAGTGCTTTGAGCATGCTGACTTCAGTAGCGAACCGTACGTTTTATCCGCACCTCACTCAATTATACAAAACTTCACAAACAGGTTTTGAAAATAATGTAAAAAAACTGAGCGTTTATTTTGCAGCAGGATTTACACTATTGGCAATTGCTCAGTTTATAGGAGCTGAATGGATCGTTCGTTTTCTGAGTGGGAAACACAATATTCAGGATGTTAAGTATGCCGTTGATATCTTAAGAATCATGAGTATTGCCGTGTTGTTTTCCCCATTCGGATCCTTTTATTTTCAATTGCTAATTATTCAGGGAAGAAAGAAGACAGCTGTGAGAAATATCTTTTCTGTGGTGCTGATTAATATGGTTAGCGCAGCTAGTTTGGCATATTTCTTTCAGGGTAAGGGCATGGCTGTCAATTTGTGTGTTATCGTTTTCTTCATCGCCTTGTTTAATTATTACTCTTATCAGCATAAATCGGATTTTCAAAAAATTCAGGAGTAACGCTATTCAGAATAAGTTTATTTTTGCACGCATTCAAAATAGTCAGATTAAATCAAGTTATCAATGAGTAATGAGTACAAGCCACATATGCTGGAATGGACAGATGATAAAGTAGAAAAGTTCTGGAATTTCAGGAACAACTACAAACCCTATGACAATACCTGGTTTACACAACAGGCTGGCCCTTCGGTATTAAAATTGGTGAATTCCATTACACCCATAAAAGGAAAGATTTTAGATTATGGAACGGGAAAAGGTTATTTAGTAGATTATCTTTTAACGGGTTATGGCAACGCTGAAATTTATGCCTGTGATTTTACAGAAGATCCGGCAAAAGAAACAGACCAAAAAAATAAAGACAAAAAAATGTTCAGGGGTTGTAATCATATTACATCACTACCATCTGTGTACGATGACAATTATTTCGACATGGTATTTTTGATTGAAACGATTGAACATCTAACCGATAATTATCTTCACGGAACGCTCAAAGAAATCCACAGAATATTAAAACCTGGAGGTACGATTGTTATTACTACACCAAATGATGAAGATTTGGAAAAGACGCATGTTCATTGTGCAGATTGCGGTGCTACTTTTCATCACATGCAACACATCAGAAGTTGGAATGAAAATAATTTAGGAAAGTTGATGAAGGAATTTGCATATCAGCCGAAATTTTGTGGTGGTGTCAATATCCAATGGTATGGTAAAAACGGCTACGCGCACCTGTTAGTAGACAGGCTGAAAAATTTATTTCGCACTGCTAAAAACGCAAATTTGGTTTATATAGGTAAAAAATAAAACTGATTTTCAATGCAGGAAACTTCAGCTTCAAATAAAGTAAAATTGTTGATAGCAGTTCCTTCACTAGAGTGTGGCGGTCTGGAACGCAATGTGCTCAATATCTGCAATAATATCAACAATCGGAAATTTGAAACCACATTGGTTATAATCAACAATGAAAATCCTTTTTATAAGGTCACCAATCATGCAGTAAAAGTCATCAGTCTGAATAAAAAAAATGTAAGAAAAGCTGTTTTTGATTTGAAGAAAATCGTTGATGAACAAAAACCAGATATTGTATTGTCAACAGCCAATCATCTCAATTTATTGTTTGCCATTTTCAGATTTGTGTTTCCTAAAAAAATAATTTTTATAGCCAGAGAGTCTAGCATTGTAAGCATCAATACAAAACGTAATAAATATCCTTTCTTATTTAACCGACTACTGAAATTATGTTATCGGAAATTCGATCATATCGTTTGTCAGTCGAAATACATGCAACAGGATTTATTGACGCATTATCACATTCCGGAAAGTAAGACATCCATCATCAACAATGCTGTTGTTCTGCCGGAGCATTGGAAAGAAACACGTGAATGTCAATCACCGCGCCAGTATATTACAGTTGCTCGATTGTCGGAAGAAAAAGGAATCGAAAATATCTTACGTGCGTTACAAAAAACAACAACACCATTTCAATATACCATTATCGGCGATGGGCCATTGATGTCTTCTTTAAAACAATTGACTATAGATTTGAAACTTCAACAACAGGTTTTGTTTGCAGGCGCACATTCTTCGCCGTATAGTGTAGTTTCAGAGCCTGATTTGTTTTTAATGGGATCACATTATGAAGGTTTTCCGAATGTGCTGCTAGAAGCCAATGCACTGGGTATTCCTGTTGTTAGTTTTGATGCACCGGGCGGTATCCATGAAGTGGTGAATCCTGGTTTTAATGGATTTCTTGTACCACCAAACGATTTAGATGCTTTTGCTGTTGCAATAGATAAAGCCACTTCATTTCCATTCGATACAAAAAAAATACAAGATTTCACTTTAGAAACATATAGCACAAAAAACATGATGATGCAATGGGAAAAACTATTCCAAACTGTTTTTACATTCAATTAAAATTGGTTAAGTTTTTTTGCTGATATTTGCAGACCCAAAACAAAAACTATTTGCTTAAGCAATAATGAAGCCTAAACTACTAATATTTATCAATTCACTGGAACTTGGAGGAGCAGAAAGGGTAGTGTCTCATTTATTGCGCCATTTGAATAATGATTTTGATATTCATCTGGCTATGTACAACAAGCAGGTAGAATATGATATCCCACAGAATATTCCCATTTTTGATTTAGGTCAGCCTTTGCACGAAAATCCGATTTCAATATTTTTGAAATTGCCTATGTTGTCTTATAAGATTTTCAAATATTGCAAGAAGAATAAAATTAAAACCTCTGTTACATTTTTAAATCGTCCTTGTTATATCAATGCTTTGATGAGAACATTATGGCGATTTAAAGGAACAATTATCATGTGTGAAAGAACGCACCAGACAACGATATTGGCTTCCAACTCATGGTTTTTCAGAAAGATTACTACAAAACTGGTTTCATTCTCTTACAAAAGAGCAGATTTGGTTTTGGTAAATTCATATGCCTCCAAACAGGATTTACAGGAAAATTTTCATGTAAAAAAACCGATGCAGGTGATTTACAATCCGTTGGATATTGCTACCATTCAAAAGCAATCCATGGAACCGTGTAACATTGATTTCGAAAAAAATTGCTTTTATTTTATTTCTGTTGGCGGTTTCAGAAAGGAGAAGAATATCAATTTCATGCTTGATGCTTTTTTCATCATCAAACATTTGCCGGTTAAATTGATACTTGTAGGTTCGGGTGCCCAAAGAGAAGAATTGGAAAAGAAAGTAAATGATTTGGGCATGAAGAATCAGGTGATTTTTACGGGCTTTGATAACAACCCTTTCAAATATGTTAAGCGTAGTAATTGCTATATTCTTACTTCTTATGTAGAGGGTTTCCCCAATGTTTTATTGGAAGCCTTGGCTTGTGAAAAACCGATTATTTCTACCGATTGTAAATCTGGTCCGAGAGAGTTGCTGGCTCCCGGCACCGATCTTCATTATTCAGCTAAAAGCAGTTATGAAATTGCCGAATATGGCATTTTGACTCCAGTAAATGATGTGGCTAATTTAGCGGCTTCTATGAGAAAAATGTATGATGATGAAAAACTGAGAAAGCAGTTTGAATCAAAAGCGCTGGCTAGAGCCAAACATTTTGATGTGAGTGAAATCATTCAGTTTTTTCATGTTGCTTTTTCGGGATTGTAATCTTTTTCAAATACCAAACGTACAACATGCCTGCTAAGTAAAAAGGAATGATTTGTATGCGATACCTTCCCAAGGTACCGAAGTTGGCTGTTGACAAGCCAATGATTGCCGCAAAAATAAATGTGTACACCAAAAACAGAAACACATAAGGATTCGTAAAAATGGTTTTAATAAATCGAAAAACTCCTGTCTTGACAATAATCCATATGGTGATGAGCAACAAGATGAGATTTTCCAAACCGGCAAATATCATCAGCGCATTTTTTGATTCCCAGATATAAGGTCGGAATAAAGTAGCGTTGATTCCGGCTGGCATTTTGCTGATAAAGCCGCTCAGCGTAGGTTCTATGGTTCCGATGTTAAATACAGAGCCACCACTAAAATCCTCAGAATTCAAATAAGATTGTTGTTGTTCTTTGATGTTGTCGAATAGTTTTTCAATGGCGAATCTTCCAAGCAGATTATCAACAGCAGCAGCATTGACCTGGTAAATAACAACCAACAAAACTATCGCAGCAGGGAAAAACAACCTTCTGAAAAAAACAATCTTTATTTTCCGAACCAGCAACATCACCAAAAAAACAATTAACGGAACCATAAATGCCGCAATGATATAAGCTTTAATGGCGGCTATCAACGCCACTGCTAAAATCATCATGAACAGATAACGAAGTCTGAATTTTTTCATATAAAAAATCTGCACGATTCCATAAATAATCCATCCCATCGCAGCAAAGCAGACGGTATCTTTTAAAATTCCTGAACCATAAAAAGTAACAGTTGGAAAAAACAATACCGCCCAAGCCAATCGATTGTCCCATTCGGGCATCAAAGCACAAAAGGCTTCAAACATTTTAAACATACCCGAATACGCTAAAGTAGCCAACAACATGCTTGTGGTTAGAAATCTGAAAAAGGATAAATACCCGAGTAAAAAACTCAATCTTTCAATTATCCAACCAGGTTCGTTACTGCTGCCATCCAAACTATAAACATCTTTTAAATAATCCGAATCTTTAAGTAACAAACTGTAATTTTCTACACCGGAATGCATCAATTGTTTTATATAAAGTGCATTTTTGAAATAATTCATCGAATCCCCAACGCCCCAATAAAAATAGATGAGCAGGCAATAAGCGACGGTAAAAATCATCTTAAATACAAATCCTTTAATCAGGTATTTTTTATAAAGAATATTGTCTTTATGATTTTTTTTAATGAAAAAAATGAAAACAAACAGGATGAGAAAGTACAAGGGTACCAGCAAAAAATCAGCCCAACTTATAAATCCTTTGTACATCGTAGAATAAAATATGGCCGAAAGATAGTTTAAAATCTAAATAAAATGAATCTGTTCCATAATCAAAACATCATATTAATTCACCTTATTCTCCTTCGATTTTCCTTTCTTTGCATATTCAACAACGGGAAAATATGAGCAGTCAACATAATATTTTAATTACCGGTGGCGCAGGATTTATTGGTTCGCACTTAACCAGATTGTTTGTTACAAAATATCCTGGGTATAAAATTGTCAATCTAGACAAGCTTACTTATGCCGGCAATCTTGAAAATTTGCGAGACATTGAAAATGCGCCGAATTATCATTTCGTAAAAGGAGATATTACTGATGCTGAATTATTGCGTACACTTTTCAATGAACATCAGTTTACGGCTGTATTGCATTGTGCGGCGGAAAGTCATGTGGATCGTTCCATTACAGATCCGATGGCATTTGTAAAAACAAATGTATTGGGAACAGTTACATTATTACATGCTGCCAAAGAATTTTGGAAAGGCAAGATGGACGACAAGATTTTTTACCATATTTCTACAGATGAAGTGTATGGCTCT
>CALPIT020000023.1 GCA_943323705.2 Streptomyces griseus | reverse complement strand
TGCCTACCGTCGGATTGTTGCGGGTAATTAAATAACTTCTGATGGCACTTACACCACAAGCATTAACGGATTGAACAGTAATAGAACTCGTACTGAAATTATTATTAAAAGTAACCACAATAGTTGTGTCGTTTATACCTGTACCGTTAGGATGGGTAATATTAGTTGTTCCATTCTGAGCCGACCATAAATAAGATGTTGCTGTAAGATTAGTAGTTCCTGACTCATATACTTTTGGGATTTTGAAAATGATAGGCACATTTGTACCGATACTGCCACAAATATTAGCTGTTGAAGCCGTGATGGTTGCCGGTGTTACTGGTGCCTGTGCTGCCAGATAAATAATTTGCATACTTCTGCCTAAAGGTGTAACTCTGATTTGTTTGTTAGCCTGACTTGCAAATCCATTCAACAATTTAATCACAATACTTCGTGTACCCTGACCCGATACCAATTGAGTGTTTGGAGGTAGCATCCATGCATAACTGCTAGCACCCGATACACTCGCTGTATAAGTTAATGTTTGATTGGTGCCGATATAATTACAAACATTAGTGATGTTATTTATAACAATCGCATTTATCGTCAGACTCAACGTAGCTGTACTGTCGCAGCCTGCTTCATTTGTAGTATGATAGGTATAAGTACCGCTGTTATTGTAAGTGTTACCATTCCAAGTATAGCTTCCGGATGCAGTTGCAGTTGTTGTTGAATTAGTTGGTTGTTTGATGGTCAAATTCAATGTATAATCTTGACAATTTGTATTGTAATTGTACGTTCCTGATTGCGTATAAGCGTTACTGTTAACTGACCAAATATAGGTATTGCATGCCGAAGTTGTTGTCACTATCACACTTGGTGCGGTACCTGTTACATCCCATGAACATGTTGAAATGTTGAAGCTTGCTGTTTGATAACAAGCCAGCGTTGGCATTGCAGGCTGTGTTCCTGTAACTACCCATGAGCAGGATGAAGAATTAAAGCTCGCAGTTTCATAACATGCAAGAGTTGGCATCTCGGGTATTGACGTTATAGTTAAATTCAAAAAAGCTGTCGTACATCCGGTTACTGATGTGTATGAACCACTCGATGTATAAGTCTGACCATTTGCCGTCCATGTATAACTTTCACAGGCTGACACAGATGTCGTATTACTTGTTGAAGCAGTAATGGTCAGATTCAACACTTCATTGGTACATGCAGCCACACAAGGTGATGAAGAATTTGCTGTTGATGCCGCATTTCTTGGAGTAACGATAGATGTACTTGAATTGGTGAAATCATTACTATTGTTATCAGTATCTGTCTCTCCATCATTATTACGAACTAAAACCTGGGAAGTTGTGGGTGCAGTTTTAGCAGTTCCTTCAGGGCAATTTCCTGTTCCCCAAGATAATTTATCAACTACTGTACTTGGTTCTAATGAAGCACAAGCCAAGTTTGAAATAGTAGTATTAAGTAAAGCAACTTTTCCAGAGGTGGCACTCATGCTAAGTGTAGATGTAGTTGTTGAAAAATCAGGAGTTACAGGAAGCGAAGAACCGACCGTACCAGATGCACCGCACTCAATCAGCAAGTATTTTTTTGAAGCAATTGTAGTTCCGACTGGAAATGTGAAACTAGTTGATGAAGTTGCAGCAAAATTACCGGTTGAAGAACCATATACTAGCGACCATCCCGAAATATTAATTGGAGAGCAGCTGCTATTGTAAAGTTCTATGTAATCTCTCAGATATGTTCCGGTAGTTCCGCCACCTCCAGGGTATAGCTGGCTGATGCGCACACCACCACCGGATCCGCTTACTGTTGCTCCGGAAACAGCAACAGTGTAACTACCGCTTTGCGTATAGGTTTGACCGTTAACATTCCATAAATAGCTATCGCAAGCAGAAACAGTACTGATATTATTCACAAAAGGAATTATAGTCAATACAAGATTCTCTGTGCTGCAACCTGAAATATAACTGTATGTGCCACTTGAAGTATAGGTTTGGCCATTTAAGCTCCAAGTATAACTGCCGCAAGCAGAAGTTGTAGTTGTATTGCTTGTTGATGTGTTGATGGTCAAATTAAGTATCTGTGTTGAACATCCTGTAACCGATGTATAAGAACCGCTTGACGTATAAGTTTGACCACTAACTGACCAATAATAACTATCGCAGGCAGATATTGCAGTTGTATTGCTTGTTGACTGACTTGTTGATAATAACAACGTGGCTATTGAATCACAACCTGCAGTATTCGTGAGCACTACACTGTAAGTACCCGCAACGCTGTAGCTATTACCATTCCAGGTATAGGGAAGTTGACCGGAACAGATTGATACGGGCGTGCTGCTGCTGGAAGTATTATTTACTGTAAGCAATAAATTAGCTACAGAGTCGCAACCTACTGAATTAGTAAGCGACACGCTGTATGTACCTGCCGAGTTGTAGCTGGTGCCGTTCCAGCTATAGGGTAGCTGATTTGAGCAAATAGTCACACTATTGATGCTACTTCTAGGTGTATTGTTTACTATCAGCACTAAAGTGGCTATCGAATCACAACCAACTAAATTGGTCAGCGTCACGCTATATGTACCAGCAGTAATGTAGCTATTGCCATTCCAGCTATAGGGCAACTGATTGGAACAAATTGTCACTGGCGTACTGCTGCTTGATGTATTGTTTACTGTCAGCACTAAATTGGCTACCGAGTCGCAGCCTACAGAATTAGTAAGCGTCACACTATATGTATCTGCATTGCTATAGTTGTTGCCGTTCCAGTTGTAAGGAAGTTGAGTGGGGCAGATAGACACAAGTGTGCTGCTGCTGGATGTATTTTTTACTGTCAATATTAGATTAGCTACAGAATCGCAGCCTACTGAATTGGTTAGTGTAACGCTGTATGTACCTGCCGCACTGTAACTATTTCCGTTCCATGAATAAGGAAGTTCATTGGAACACTTAGTAACATTTGTAGTACTAATGCTTTGTACAAGAATGGTAAAATCATTTTCACTGATAAGGCCATAAGTTTCCGGCAATGAACCAACCACCCTTATTCTATATTTTGACCCTCCCAAAGTATTATCAGGAATTAATCCTGTTATGGTGCCACTACCCGTTGCTGTTAGCGTGCCTATATTTACAGGGTTACCAAACATACCGGAAGAATCGCTTAATTGTGCGGTGAAAATATTGCCTGCCGTAAAGGCCGTACAACCAATGGAGTAAGGAATTGACACCGAAGAGCCGCGACAAATTGCACCCGATATGGAGCCGGTTGTAATGCGGGTATTTGTGGGGCTGTATTCCCAGAAGTCTGCATTGTTGGGGGCTGTACCCAAATACCCCTTATTACCTATACTGAATCCTACGGCTAAAGTACGTGCCGTACCGCCAAAATTTGCTTTCTGGGACCACAAATTGGTGCCAGGATCATACTCCCAAAAATCATTTTTATTTGCACCATCATAGCCGGTGCCAATATACCCTTTACTTCCGATGCTGAAACCTACTGCTTGCCATCGCGCAGTACCGCTAAAATTCGCCTTCTGTATCCATGCATTAAGCGCTGGATTGAACTCCCAAAAATCATTCCTATACCCGATTCCGGAATTATTACCCAATCCTAAATACCCTTTATTCCCTATGCTAAAACCTACAGCTCCATATCGTGACACTCCTGCGAAACTCGCTTGCTGCGTCCAAATATTTGTTCCAGGATTATACTCCCAAAAATCATTCTTGTTTGAACCATCATAACCCGTACCCACATATCCTTTATTACCGATATTGAATCCTACGGCTGAAGTACGTGCCGTACCGCCAAAATTTGCTTTCTGGGACCACAAATTGGTGCCAGGATCATACTCCCAAAAATCATTTTTATAACCAGCAGCATCATTTCCTGTTCCGATGTAACCCTTGCTTCCAATGCTAAAGCTTGTGGCATAGGCTCGTGATGTACCACCAAAATTCGCTTTCTGAGTCCATGTATTCAATGCCGGGTCATACTCCCAAAAATCATTCTTGTAGCCTGTTGAGCTATTTCCAATACCAACATACCCCTTGTTTCGGATACTGAAACTTGCGGCACCCTCGCGAATTAATCCGCCTGGACTCACTTTTTGTTTCCATGTATTCAATAATGTATCGTATTGCCAAAAATTATCATTGTTTAAACCTCCACCAATATAGCCATTGCCGCTGGTACTAAATGAAAATGAGTTACGATCTGCTATAATACCTAAATTGGCTTTCTGTATCCAAGTATTTACTAGAGGGTCATATTGCCAAAAATCATTGAAAGTATTAAAGTTATTATTATCACCTGATCCCAAATAACCTTTTGAACCAATTCCAAACCCTACAGCAGATACACGCGCCACACCCCCAAAATTAGCCCTCTGAGTCCATAGATTTACTAAAGGATTATACTCCCAAAAATCATTGAATGTCACGCCAGATTTAGCACCTGTACCTATATAACCTTTGGTGCCTATGCTGAAGCCAACAGCACACATACGTCCTTCCCCACTGAAATTAGCCTTCTGTGTCCATAAATTTGTTGTGGGATCGTATTCCCAGAAATCATTTTTAAAGCCATTTTGATCAACATAGCCAAGTCCAACATAGCCTTTACTTCCAATACAAAAACCTATAGCACCATAACGACCTGTGCTCCCTATTGAAGCTTTTTGAGTCCATATATTTGTCGAAGGATCATATTCCCAAAAGTCATTCTTGTATGCCCCATCATTTCCCGTGCCCAGATATCCCTTGCTGCCGATACTAAACCCAATGGCATAATCACGAGCAGAACCTGCAAAGTCTGCTTTTTGAGTCCATATATTTGTCGAAGTATTATATTCCCAAAAATCATTCTTGTTTGTCGATCCGTCATTACCAGTACCCATATAACCTTTATTACCAATGCTAAATGCTACAGCTGCACTTCTTTTATAATTTGGAACATTCGCTTGTGTGAAGCCAAAATCCGCTTTTTGCTGCCAGGAATTAGCTATTGGATTATCGAGGTTGATGAAAATCTTATTACTCCAGGTGGTGGCAGGTAACGGACAAGTGGCATTACTGGTCATTAAGCATTGAACAGAATCATTGTTTGCCCATGAATCATTCGTATAGGTAGCACTGTTAGTGCCTACGGTAACCCCATTTTTCTTCCAGGTATAAACTGGTGATGACCCGCCATTGGTAGGCGTGGCATTAAATGTAAGCGAATTAGTGCTGCATACATTAGCCGTTGTACCCGAAGATGCGATACTTACAGAGGTATTTATGGGCGCATTGATGGTAAGGTCAGTACCATTGTCTGTACCATAATTAACCGGGTTAGACCCAATTACCCTGATGCGGTATTTGGTGCCGGCATCTACTACGATTGGCATAGTGGCGGTAATAGTGCCACTACCCGTTGCTGTTACCGTACCAATATTTATAGGATTGGCAAATGTACCCGAAGAATCACTCAATTGTGCAGTGAAAATATTGCCTGCGGTGAAGGCCGTACAACCAATGGTGTAAGGAACAGATACCGAGGAGCCGGGACAATATGAACCTGTTACCGAGCCGGTTGTAATGCGCGTGTTGTTGGGGCTGTATTCCCAGAAGTCGCTCTTGCTTGTTGCAACATCTAGCCCCGTCCCTAAATAGCCTTTATTTCCAATGCTGAATCCTACAGAATTAGATCTTGCTGTGCCACCAAAATTAGCTTTCTGCAACCATAAATTGGTAGCCGGATCATACTCCCAAAAATCATTCTTCCTTCCTCCATCACTCCCGGTACCTAGATAGCCCTTATTCCCGATACTGAATCCTACGGCTCCATAGCGTGCCGTACCTCCAAAATTTGATTTTTGGGTCCATGCATTTGTAGTAGGATCATATTCCCAAAAATCATTCTTGTAAACGCCATCATCTCCTATTCCCACATATCCTTTATTTCCTATACTAAATCCCACTGCTCCATAACGTGCTGTGCCACCAAAATTAGCTTTTTGGGTCCATTCGTTTGTAGCAGGATTGTATTCCCAAAAATCATTCTTTCTTACACCATCATAACCAGTACCAATATATCCTTTATTTCCAATACTAAAGCCAACCGCATAAAAACGGGCGGTTCCTCCAAAATTTGACTTCTGCGACCATATATTTAAAAGGGGGTCGTATTCCCAAAAATCATTTTTATTCGTACCATCTGTTCCCGTACCAACATATCCCTTATTTCCGATACTAAATCCTACGGCTCCAGAACGTACTGAACTGCCAAAATTTGCTTTTTGTGTCCATGCATTAGTCATAGGGTCATACTCCCAAAAATCAAAATTCTCAAGAGTATTGCCATTACCCACATACCCTTTACTACCGATATTGAATCCTACAGCAAAATGACGAGTCTCGCCTAAATTTGCTTTTTGCGTCCATGAATTTGCAACAGCATCGTACTCCCAAGTATCATAAGTTTGATAGTTTCCTACATCCCCAAAACTAATATACCCTTTACTTCCAATGTTAAATCCTGAGGCACCAAAACGACCTCTTCCATTAAAATTAGTTTTCTGCGTCCATGAATTTGAAGCAGGATCATACTCCCAAAAATCATTTTCGTATGATGATCCATTAGTACCTGTGCCTAGATATCCCTTTTCGCCTATATTAAAACCTGTAGCAATATAACGAGCTGTGCCACCGAAGTTTGCTTTCTGTATCCAACTATTTGAAGCAGGATCATACTCCCAGAAATCATTCTTTAATGCCCCATCATAACCCGTTCCTAAATAACCCTTATTACCGATACTGAAACCTACGGCACCAAAACGTGCTGTACCTCCAAAATTCGCTTTCTGCGTCCATAAATTTGTTATTGGATCATACTCCCAAAAATCATTTTTGTTTCCGATCGCATCACGTCCAGTTCCAACATAACCTTTACTGCCTATACTGAATCCAATGGCACGCTCCCGACCTACGCCTCCAAAGTTAGCTTTCTGAGTCCATAAATTTGTAGCGGGATCATATTCCCAAAAATCATTGAAATATGTACTATTTGAACCCATTCCTAAATAACCCTTTGCACCCACACTAAATCCAACTGCATCACCTCGTGCCGTACCACTAAAATTAGCTTTTTGTGTCCATATGTTTGAGGTAGGATCATACTCCCAAAAATCATTCATCCTAATATTTAGTACAGAATTATAACCCGTACCCATATATGCTTTGGTACCAATATTGAATGATATAGCTCCCCTTCTTGAATTTGCATTTGACCCACCAATAGCTTGTGTAAATCCTACATCCGCTTTTTGCTGCCAGGTGTTAGCTGTTGGGTTATCTAGGTTGATGAAAATCTTATTACTCCATGTGGTAGCCGGTAATGGGCATGTGGCATTACTGGTCATTAAACATTGAACAGAATCATTGTTTGCCCAGGATGCATTCGTATAGGTGGCGCTGTTAGTACCTACGGTCGTTCCGTTTTTCTTCCAAGTGTAAGTAGGTGTCAAGCCTCCATTGGTGGGGGTAGCTGTAAATGTGAGCGAATTGGTGCTGCATACATTAGCCGTTGTACCCGAAGATGCGATACTTACAGATGTATTTATGGGCGCATTAATGGTAAAGTCAGTACCATTGTCTGTACCATAAGTAACCGGGTTAGACCCAATCACCCTGATTCGGTATTTGGTGCCGGCATCTACCACGGCAGGCATAGTGGCTGTAATGGTACCACTACTCGTTGCTGTTACCGTACCAATATTTACAGGATTGGCAAATGTACCCGAAGAATCACTCAATTGTGCAGTGAAAATATTGCCTGCGGTAAAGGCCGTACAGCCAATGGTGAAAGGAACAGATACCGATGAGCCGGGACAATATGAACCTGTTACCGAGCCCGTTGTAATGCGGGTATTTGTGGGGCTGTATTCCCAGAAATCATTTTTGTATGCCCCGGATGTCCCATCATAACCCGTTCCCAAATATGCCTTACTTCCAATACTAAAACCGACTGCATAATTACGCCCAGCACCCCCAAAATTAACTTTCTGTGTCCACACATTTGTAGAAGGGTCATACTCCCAAAAATCATTCTTGTATGCCCCATCATAACCCGTGCCTAAATAACCCTTATTACCAATACTGAAACCTACTGCACCATTTCGTGCTGTGCCTCCAAAATTCGCTTTCTGCATCCATACATTCGTAGCAGGATCATACTCCCAAAATTCATTCTTATTAGACCCGTCTGTTCCCGTACCCACATACCCCTTATTACCGATGCCGAAACCGACAGCTCTGCTTCGTGCTGTACCTCCAAAATTAGCTTTCTGCATCCAAACATTTGAAGATGGATCATACTCCCAGAAATCATTCCTAAGTGTACCATCTGAACCCGTTCCCACATAACCCTTATTCCCGATGCTGAAACCTACGGCTGCAAAACGTGCTGTACCTCCAAAGTTAGCTTTCTGGGTCCATGCATTTGTAACAGGATCATACTCCCAAAAATCATTCAGCCTGTTTGTGCCATCAGATCCCGTTCCAATATAACCCTTATTGCCGATACTGAAACCTACTGGACTAGAACGTGCTGTACCTCCAAAGTTAGATTTCTGGGTCCATGCATTTGTAGCAGGATTATACTCCCAAAAATCATTCTTGACTTTTTGCGCTGCCGGATCAATCCCCATTCCCAAATACCCCTTAAACCCGATACTGAAACCTACTGCACCATAAACTTTATTAAATCCTTTTGGGTTCCATGCATTTGTAGCAGGATCATACCTACCCCAAAAATTATTAGCGTATGACACCCCATCATAACCTGTTCCCACATAACCATTATTTCCGATGCTGAAACCTACTGCAAAAAAACATTCTGCACCTCCAAAATTCGATTTCTGTGTCCATAGATTTGTAGTAGGATCATACTCCCAAAAATCATTCTTATAAGCCCCATCATAACCTGTGCCAACATAGCCCTTACTACCAATACTGAATCCTACGGCAGCAATACGTGCTGTTCCTCCAAAGTTAGCTTTCTGGGTCCATGCATTTGTAACAGGATCATACTCCCAAAAATCATTCTTGGATGTTGTACCATCTTCTCCTGTTCCCAAATATCCTTTACTTCCGATACTAAAACCAACAGCTCTAGAACGTGCTGTACCTCCGAAATTCGCTTTCTGCGTCCATACATTGGTAGCAGGATCATACTCCCAAAAATCATTATAATTTGTAGACCCTATACTGCCCGTTCCCAAATATCCTTTACTTCCAATACTGAAGCCGACAGCTCTGCTTCGTGCTGTGCCACCAAAATTCGCTTTCTGGGACCATGCATTTGTAGATGGATCGTACTCCCAAAAATCATTGTAAGATACCCCACTATAAGGATTTACACCTGTTCCTACATACCCCCTACTACCGATAGTAAAACCTACAGCAATATAACGTGCTGCACCTCCAAAATTCGCTTTCTGCGTCCATACATTCGTGGTAGGATCATATTCCCAAAAATCATTATTGACATTTCCCGCTGCTATACCGGTTCCGACATAACCTTTATTGCCGATACTGAAACCTACGGCACCATATCTAGCCAAAGGTCCATTGGCTTGTGTAAGGCCAAAATCCGCCTTTTGCTGCCAATTATTAGCTGTTGGGTTATCTAGGTTGATGAAAATCTTATTACTCCAGGTGGTGGCAGGCAATGGACAAGTGGCATTACTGGTCATTAAGCATTGAACAGAATCATTGTTTGCCCAGGTAGCATTCGTATAGGTGGTGCTGTTAGTACCTACGGTAGCACCATTTTTCTTCCAAGTGTAAGTAGGTGTCAAGCCTCCATTGGTGGGTGTTGCAGTAAATGTAAGCGAATTGGTGCTGCATAAATAAGCAGTTGTACTAGAAGATGCGATACTTACAGATGTATTAGTATTGGTTGAGGTAAGATTCAAAGTGGCAATGGAATCGCAAAATGCAACATTCACTAACGTTTGAATATAGGTGCCATAAGTTTGGTAAGCAGTTCCATTCCAGGTGTAAGGTAATTGGTTGTAACAGATACTTGTATTCGTAGTGCTATAAGTGGTTACACAATTCGGAATAGCATTCATTACATTGGAAATATCACCCTCTCCATTTGCATTTACTGCCTTTATTCTAATGTTGTAAGCGCTGCCATTGGTAAGTCCTGTAATGGTGAAAGGACTTGCTGTAACAGCCGGTGAAAAAGCTTGCCAGGTAATTCCTGAATCTAGAGAATACTTGTAATTGGTGATTGCAGACCCTCCATTTCCTCCTGCGGTGAAATTAATTTTCAACCGATTGTTTTGTGGAATAATTGATGTGATTAAGGGGGAATATGGAACATTGGTAATGGTTGCAGGTATAGCATTATAAGTAATCACATCATCTAAAAATATATTGGCCACATTGTTTGTACTAGAAATTCCAATAAAAGTGCCTGCGTTTATAGATGTATTGGCCGGCAACGCTCCTTCTGCCAAATCATCTCCAACTTTAACTCCATTAATGTACAAATCAAATTTCTGAACGGCAACCGATTGGGCAACTCCATTGTGAGTATAGCTGATTGTTCCGGAAGTTTTATTATTTCCAAAAATTTCAATTTTATAGATTGTAGATGATGCAAAAGTAGAAGTAACCAATCCAGTGGAAATCCACGAAGTACCTGCCATGTAAGAAAGCGAAATATTGCCCCCCACACTTAATGTAAAACGAAGCCCACAAAATACCTGATTATTAGTAAGATCATTGTTATTTGAATACATAGCACCAGCGCCCTGATAAAAAGACCATACACCGGAAGAATCTTTGGTGCCGCCGCTGGAATCAGCAAACATTGTTTTGAAAGACGTATAAAATTCAGTTGAAGAGGTATAGCCTAACCATGGTGTAACCTTACAAACCGATGTGCTTGATGAAGCCGTTGCCCTGAGATAGGAATCTGATCCCAAAGAATTTGCAGCATTCAATATTTTGATGGGAGCATTGGGAGCTACAGCGCCAGCCCTTGCATAAGTAGTGCCTGTCGTGGGATTAGGAATGGTGGTGGTAGAAGCCGTCTGACTCGTAAGAACAGCCGTGCTTGTTCCAAAATTTTGTACAGATGTTTGTGCAACAGCAACAAATGATGCCATCGCCAACAGCAAAGACAGTAGATAATTTTTGGAATTGATTTTCATTTCAGTTATTTAAATAATATTTTGGTAATAATTGATTTATAGAAATCAAAGGGCTCCTAATTTTTTCATCTCATCCATCGTAATCGAAGGCGGCATTTCTCCATTTTTAATTTTAGAGATTACCAACTCGGCTACTTTAGACGCTTTTTCTTTTGATTTAAAACCTTCGTTGCCTGGCAAACCCGGTGCAGAAGGCTGGTGAATCATCATTCTGCCCTCAGCTAAAATATCATAGCACCAGGTTTTATTGGCTGCGGGAATCAGCTTATAGGTTAGTTTGGAGTTTTTATACTGATCACTTTTTGGAAAAGAGATATTTTCATTTTGTTTGGGTGCAGGTTGTTGTTCCGGCACGGGCGGAAACGGATTGTTTTTTATGGGCTCTTGCGCTTTTGTTAATGAATTAAATGACAATAAGCACGTCAACAGTAAGAATAAAGTTCTTAACATAAAATTGGTTTTATTAAAAAATGAAATAGTAATACAATAGCTGAAAATTAATTTTTGAAATTGCTAAAAATTGACCCAAGACTATTAGTTAGCCTATAACAAAATTTATCAACATCAATATTAATTTCACCTAGTTTAAATGGGGCAACGCTTCAATAATTCAGAGGGGATAATGATAATTCGTAGAAATGGATATTAAGTCAAATTCAAATCTACCCTATTGTAGTTTCGCCAACAATACCCCAAAAGGAGTATTTTTTATAGAATAAATAATGCCCAAGCCATTTTTCTTATTTTTATGAAGATGAGAAAATGCATCCTTTTTTTTGGAGTAATGATATCAATTGGGTTTTGTGCGTCTGCTCAAATCAATATTCATTATAATGACATCGAAATAAATGCTGCAACATCATCATCCAAATATGTAATAAAGGATGGAATCAATATTTCTAACGAAGAAGTAAATAAAATCAAAGAAAATGAATGGCTGGCATTACATTCTAATCCGATTTCTTTAAAAAAAACAGCGCAAAGTATTTTTCTAGCCATCCCTTTACATAAAATAAACAAAGAGGCACAATGGCTCGTTATCAAAGACCCTCACATTAATGTATTACAAGTATGGATCAGAAAAAAGAATGAAATCATAAAAACGTTCGGCAAAACAGGAGATCATTTTCCTTTCAAGAGCAGAAGTATCTTGGCCAATGAATTTGTATTTCCGGTATCAACAGCTTTTTATGATTCCTGCGAACTGATCATCGCTGCTGATAAGAGACATACCAAAAAGATACTGCCCGTTTTTTTCTACTCTGATGAACAATATATCAGGCACGCACAGGAATCGTCGCTTTTACATGGCGTTTTGATTGGACTATCATTGATCTTATTGATTTACAATTCTTATTTGTATTTCATGCTCAGACAACGTGTTTTTCAATGGTACAGCATATACCTTCTTCTGATTCTACTTTATTTTTTATCGGATATGGGATATCTATTTGAATACCTGTATCCAAATTTTCCAGAGATCAATGACGTTTTGAGAATGGGAATCATTGCCGGCAGTCTCATACCCTTCCTTTTGTTCATCAACGAAATGCTTGAGTTGAAAAAACAACAACCATTATTCTATGCTGTCAATAAAATAATGCTGCTGATATTTTCACTGATATTTATCCTGGGAATCATAAGCGCCGCTCTCTCCGGTTTTGAACTTCAGCAATTCTGGCTGAATGTTTACCATATCTTATCACCATTAATCATCCTGATTGTCACCATAGAATCTTTCGTATGCATGATTAGGAAAGTTCCTTTTTCCATTTACACTACATTGTCTTTACTAAGCTTGATTTTAATGTCAGTGATTTATTTATGTTATGAAAAAAATTGGTTGCCTGACAATATACTAACCATGAATTCCATTTATGCAGGGGTAAGTGCTGAGATTTTTATCATGACCATGGCCATCGCTGCAAGATTCAACTCTTTTAAAAAATCTTCCGAAACATTGCAAAATGAAAAAAACAAACAACAGGAAGAGATCATCAATACGATTAGCGAGTTTAAAGAAAAAGAAATGCAACGACTTAGCAATCTACTTCATGATTCGGTTGGCGCAAGACTTTCGGCAATCAGACTACAACTCGACACGCTTGTAAGCAAAAACAATTCTGATGCAGACAATATGCAAATCGATTTTGTGGCAAAAGATATCAGTGCACTGGCTGATGAAGTAAGAACATTCTCTCATGAAATCTCTCCCTTGTTATTACAAAAAAACGGATTGATTATTACCATACAACAACTCATTCAATCCATTAACAAAACCGGAAAATTAAACATTCAGTTTGAAAACATAGGATCTGTAAACCAAGTTTCATTTTCAACTGAAATCATGCTTTATAATATTTTACATGAATTGATTCAAAACATTATTAAACATGCCGAAGCTGATTTTTGCATCATACAACTCATGATAGAAAAAGAAATCATTTCGATATTTATTGAAGACAATGGAAAAGGATTTGACCCTAAAAAAACGAATGACGGATTGGGATTTAGTCAGATAAAAAAACTTATCGCTTTTGTAGATGGCAGTTTTTCTTTAGACACATCACCTAATAAAGGTTGTAAAATATCCATAGAATTTAAAAATATCGATAATGAATAAAAAAGTAAGCATCGCTATTGCAGAAGATCATCCCTACTTTTCAAAAGGCGTTGCCAATACGCTTGAATTATCGAAACGCTACAGCATCACTGGATTCATTGAAAAAGCAGCTGATATATTAAGCCATATCAAATTACACCAGCCCGACATACTTATTTTAGACATCAATCTTTCCGGAGACAATACACTTAAATTACTTCCAGAAATAAAAAAACAAAATCAACTCATAAAGATTTTAATCTTAAGCATGTACTTGCCCAATGAAGTCGATTATAATTTATCGGCACAATACATAGACAGTTATGTGTTGAAAAATTCAGGCGCTGAAATTTTATCTACCGCATTGGTGCATATTGTCAAAGGAGAAAAATATACCGACCCCAATGTAGACTCAATTATAAATTCTATCTCCGACAAATTTGTAAATAAAATAAAATTAAGTTCTAGAGAAATTGAAATACTTGAATTATTGAAGAAAGGGTTGTCAAACAAAACCATTTCAGAAAAACTTTTTATCAGCGAACTCACTGTAAAAACGCATCGCAAGAATATTATGCAAAAAATGGAGGTAAGCAATATCGTAGAACTTTTAAGGAAATCATAGGATTAAAATAAATTGATATTATTATAACATTAAAAATCCAATTGTCTAACAATCTTCTATCCTCCTCGACCGGTGTTAGATACTGGCGCCAGTCTAACTGACTGGTGCCTATCAGAACAAAGCAGTCTCTGACTGCGAACCATTACTTCTTCTTCTTCACAAAAGCCTTCTCATAACATTCAATCCATTCGTCAGCACTCATCTTCGCAGTTAATTCACCTATCAATTCAAATGGTATTTCATCAACCTTTTTAAATCTGATGCAGCTTTTTCCCATATCTAATTTTCCTTTCGCTTTCTTTTCAAATTCACTTTGAAACCAATCTAAAAGTTTAGTGTCAGCATACATACCCATGTGATATACTGAAATAAAATTTTTCTGTGAGGCAATACTTATGAAAGGAAGTGGTTGCTTTGGATTGCAATGATAGCCATCCGGATATTTGCTATGAGGAATGTAATAAGTAATCATATTGTACATAAACCCTTCTTCAAGACCTTTAGACTTGTTTTTCAAAATCACTTTTCTCAATTGATTCATGGCCGTCTTTCTGTCTTCTGGAAGAGTGTCTAAATAATTAGCGACTTCTTTTATTGTTATTGGCATCTTTTTGAATTTTGAAAAGTAAAGATAATTAATTGAATAAAAAAAGCCCACTCCGGTTAAGGAGTAGGCCCTTCTAGGTTATTAGGTTTATGGTTTAATGGTTTAAGGTTAACCAGCGTAGCGACTTAAACCCTTAAACTTTTAAACCCTTGAACAACTTCCCCCTACGGGGGATTGAGGGGGCGTTAGTATTTCACCACCCTCACCACTTTCTTCTCCTCTCCTTGTCTCACTTCCACCAAATAAGAACCTGATTTCAATTCAGCACCTACAATGATAGTTTGATAAGGCGCTACCTTAAAAGATTTGATAAACCTGCTTTGAACATCTAAGATTCTCACTACAACTTCTTCATTGTCTGCTGTAATCACTTGCAAGTTGAAGTTGCTGGTAGTTGGATTCGGGAACACTTTAACTTCCATTGGATTATTCGCAACTATTGGTAACCCTTTAGTTGTAGAAGCCGTTGGACTTGCAGGACATGGTGCCAGTTTTACAATAGACAATCTTATACTACTCATCCCACAATTAGACAACGCTTTAACTGTTACAATACCATCTACAACTCCAGTTGTGTAACTTACCGTAATGCTTCTTGTACCCTGGCCACTTACAATTGTGCCCCCAGTAGGTACTGTCCATAATAATGATGTAGCATTTACAGGGATTGATGCTACTGAATACGAATACTCTCTATTTGGACATAACTGTGTGTTGATAACGTCAATGTTCCCAGGTACTGCAGGCAATAATCTGCTGATAGATAATGTTCTCGCGACACTTGTGCCACAACCATTCGTACCTGTTACTGAAATGGCACCACCTATATATCCAGCAGGATATTGAAATGATATCGTGTTCGTACCCTGTCCGATAACGTTAGTAACACCCGAAGGTATTGACCAACTATATGAATTTAT
>CALPIT020000022.1 GCA_943323705.2 Streptomyces griseus | reverse complement strand
TATCCAAACTTATCGTAAATACGCCAAAAATTGAATTAAAGATTTACGACAATGGCATCGTAGATAATGATACAGTTAGCATATTTTTTGACGACAAACTTATTGTTAGTCATCAGAAACTAAGCGCTGTGCCCATCAAAATTGAATTGGATGTTTCAGATAGTAATAAAACATACAAGTTGGTTATGTTCGCCGAAAATCTGGGCTCTATACCTCCAAATACAGCATTGGTAGTTGTTACTGCAGGAAAGAAAAGATATGAATTGCATTCAAGTGCCAGCCTAAATGAAAATGCTCAACTTCAATTCAATTATCAACCCTTAAATGATTAATTTCCAATTTTATCATCTACAATCTTCAGGATTTCTGATTCTGCAATAATGGTGAGGTTTTCAATTTCACTTCCTTTTGTAAGGATTATTTTTACAAAATCTTTATCGTCATATCCTGCAGCATTGATTCTTACATTCATGAAAGCACCCATCACAGCTGCTCTTGCACACAGTG
Source organism: Streptomyces griseus (assembly GCA_943323705.2). Taxonomy (GTDB): domain Bacteria; phylum Bacteroidota; class Bacteroidia; order Chitinophagales; family Chitinophagaceae; genus Ferruginibacter. The sequence goes on along the minus strand of CALPIT020000022.1, from coordinate 15,679 downwards.
CACCAACTCCGGCATCTGAAACAGAATTCGGGTTTCCCTCAGCAGCCATAGCTTTGATGATATCCAAACTGCTGTATGCCAAATTCATCACTTTAAACGGAATTTCAATCGCATATTTAGTAGCATCCTGAATCGCTTGTTTTCGGATGCGTTTTTCATCATCATTTGATTTTGGCAAACCAAATGCCGACATGATTTTATTAAAAGCATTGGTATCTTCATCAACCAGTTTGAGCAATTCATCTTTTATGTGCTGACCTTTATCTGCCCAATCACTAAATTCTTCCCATCGTTCATCCCAACCTTGTTTGTGAGAAGATAAGTTTGCCACCATTGTCGCTAATGAAATACCTAAAGCTCCTACATACGCTGCAATAGAACCACCGCCGGGCGCTGGACTTTCACTTGCAGTTTCATCTGCAAATGCAGTAAGTGTCATATCAACCAACTTCTTACTATTCTCAGCTAGCATGTATTCAATAATTCTTTCTTCGGGTTTGAAAGGAGTCAACTCATCTAAACCCATAGACTTGATGGCGATTTTTATCAATTCTTTCTCACTTACACCTGTAGAACGGTTTTGTTTTTTGAGGAAATATTTTCCGGCATCTGTCATGGCTTTTAATGGAATCAATCCTACGAGTTCACTACCGGTAACGCGTAGCCCACGTTGGTCGGCTTTTTTACAAGCTTCATCAAAGGCAATATGAACAGGCGTTACATTGATATTAGTTAGATTGATAGAAATCTGTGCGATGCCATATTCTTCAATAAACCAACCAATGGCTTTCACGCATTTCAAACTTCCTGGAATAACAATAGGCTTACCATTTTCATCATTTACAACTTTTCCATTTACCTTTTTAGTTCTTCCCGCTTCACGAATATCAAAGGCTACTGCATTGGCCCTTCTAGTTGAGGTGGTGTTCAAATTAATATTATAAGCGACTAAGAAATCTCTGGCTCCAATTACAGTTGCTCCTCTTTTGGCATCAAAAGCTGCTGGTCCAAAATCAGGTTTCCATTCCGGTAATAATATTTTTTGTGCAAATCCTTCATACTCACCGGCACGAATAACCGAAAGATTACTTCTTTCTTTATTGGGCTGAGCCGCTTCATATAGATAAACAGAAAGGTTCAATACATCTCCTACTCTTTTCGCAAGCTCCTGTGCATAAGCTGCAGTTTCTTCCATGGTAATATTGGCGATAGGTATTAACGGACAAACATCTGTCGCGCCCATGCGAGGATGTTCTCCTTTATGTTTGCTCATGTCAATCAATTCTCCTGCTTTTTTGATGGCTCTATAAGCAGCTTCGATAACAGCGTTTGGTTCTCCCACCATGGTTACAACAGTTCTATTGGTAGCTTTTCCCGGATCTACATTCAATAATCTTACACCTTCTACAGATTCAATTTCATCAGTAATTTGTTTGATGATATGCAAATCATTGCCTTCTGAAAAATTTGGTACACATTCAATTAACTGCAACATATTTTTTAGTTTTTATTTTTAATTATTAAATAATCATTCCATTAATCATCACTTTGTCTATATGATTACTGCCAAAAGCGTAAGGCATATAAGTAATAGATGGAATAGGTTTGGTAAATATTATATTGGCTTTTTTCCCTTTCATGATGCTTCCAGTTTCTCGTTCTACCTCCATAGCAAAAGCACCATTAATTGTAGCAGCATTGATAGCTTCTTCAGGTAGCATTTTCATTTGAATACAACTCATGGAAACAACCGTATTCATATTCCCACTAGGAGAAGACCCTGGATTAAAATCACTGGCTAATGCAATGGCACAGCCTGCATCAATCAATTTTCTTGCGGGTTGAAAAGGCATTCTTAAAAAATAAGCTGCAGTAGGCAATAACGTGCCAATAGTTTGAGATGCAGCTAAATCAACAATATCCTGTTCTGTCATGGTTTCCAGATGATCAACAGAAATGGCGTTTAATTCAATTGAGGATTGTATACCTCCAATGCTGTTTAGCTGGTTGATATGTAATTTGGGTTTTAATCCCAGTGCTTTTCCCGCGTTACAAATTCTCGTCATTTCTTCAGGTGAGAAAAAACCAGTTTCACAAAATACATCGATATAATCAGCTAACTTTTCACCTGCAATTACAGGCAGCATTTCATTGATGATTTCATGGATATATCCTTCATGATTTTCTTTATAGGCTAACGGGTAAGTATGAGCGCCTAGAAAAGTAGCTTTAATTTGTAAAGAGGATTTTTCTTTTAATTTTTTAATAACCCGAAGCATTTTCAACTCGGAGGCTACCGTTAACCCATAGCCGCTTTTGATTTCAATTGATCCTGTACCTAATGAAGCCAATTCAGTTAATTTTTTCCAAGCTTCATTAAACAATTGATCTTCCGATGCCTCATTTAATTTTCTTGCCGAATTCAAAATGCCACCACCTTTTGCCGCAATTTCAGCATATGTCAAGCCATTGATTTTATCTACAAATTCACTTTCACGACTTCCAGCAAAAACGATGTGCGTATGACTATCGCACCATGCCGGCAAGATAAACTGACCGGTCGCATCTATAATATGATCTGGTGCTGTAATTGAATGAATATCGTTCATGCTGCCAAAATCCACAATACAATCATCCTCGATGAGCATAAAAGCATTTTCAATCATGGGTAAAACCGCTAAATCTTTGCCACGAAGCAAATGGTTTTCGGTTCTTACGTTATAAATAGCAGCAATATTTTTTATCAGAATGGTCATTCAGGTTTATTAATGTTCAATTAAAATTTTTCAAATAATGCTGCACTAAAAATTTCCAATCCCGGATCTCTGGCGCCCATTAGCAAGAGCACGCAATCATCTGTTAAATGACTACGAACTGCATCTAAAAAATCATTTCTATTTTCTATAAAGAAAGCATTTTTACCGGCGTTGGCAATTTCAATGATCAAATCATTTGAAGAAATATCTTTGTTTGCCGTACCTCCTGCATAAAATATCTCACTCATCCACAATTCATCTTCAGGTCGCAATATGTTTACAAATTCATGAATAAAATCATTTTTTAAAAACCGCGTGGGGCCATAACCGTGAGGTTGAAACCAGGCAATAACTTTGGGTGCAATATGCTGACAAGCCTCTATAGAAGCTGCACATTTCACAGGATTGTGTGCATAATCATCAATTATATAAACGCCATTTTTTATACCTAACAACTGGTGCCTGCGATAAATGCCTTCATAATTCTTCAATGCATCTGCACAAGTTTTCAAATCAACACCTAAATGTGATGCTACAGCCACTGCCGCCACAGCATTTTCCATATTGTGTTTCCCAACAGTTTGCAATTCAAAAATTTGTCCCTTAATATTGAACTGAATTTGCAATCCCTTTTGGTGAAAATCTTCTGCAACAAATCCTGCATGAATAGATGCATTTGTTGAAAAATCAAATGTGACATTTGAAGATAAAGGAGCAGTGAGTTTATTGCACTGATTTACAATGAACACTTCTTTGGTATTGGTTTTGAAAGTATTGAATATTGAGACCAGCTCTTCAATTTCCTGATGATCTTTATCAATATTCAGCAACAAACCAATTTCGGGATGATATTTAACGATGGATCCATCACTTTCATCGGCCTCTATTATGAGCCACTCTCCTTCTCCCACATGAGCGTTGCCTATTTTTTCTTCTTTGATGATACTGACTAATCCAGCGCCACTGATGATACTGGGATTTTTACCTGCGTATTGTAAAATATCAAAAATCATGGCACTGGTGGTGCTTTTTCCGGATGTGCCGCCAACTGCAATTGTTTTTTTACTGGCAGCAATCATTGCCAACAATTCACTTCTTTTTATGATCGGAATACCCAGGGATTTGGCCTTTTGCACTTCAGGAACTGTATCCTCAATGGCGGTTGAAACGACCACCAAATCTGTTATTTCTGAAATTCCACTTCCATCTTGTAAAAAACATAACACTCCAGAAGCTTCTAGTTTGGACTTTGTATCATTGAATTCATCAGGCTTGAAATACCTATCGCTACCTCTAACTGTTTTGCCGATTCCTGAAAGATATTGAGCAATAGCGCTCATTCCTGTACCAGCTACGCCAATAAAAAATACATTATTGAAGTCATTTATTGAAAGAACAGACGATGTAGACATGTTTAACCTTTAGAAATAATTGAGTTTTATGCGTTGCGAATTTACAAATATATCATTGGTGTATGTCAATTCTCTCCATAAAATTCGGAATGAATGATACACGTTATAATTTTTCAAGTTGACGGTTAAAATCATATTGTAAATCTTCGTGCATAGACGAAATTGCTTTTTGAATTTTCTTTAATAGCGAAGCATACATATTTTTCATGACAGTACTTTTGTCTAAAGCAAGATCAGATGTTTTGATTTTGTTGCACAAATAAATCAATATCTCCACTTCAGTTGTTTCATTTCCGCTATAACGGATAAATTTAGAAGCCATTCTGATGATTTTTCGAAGATTTTTTTTGGCAATGTAGAGGCTCGTTTTATGTATCTCTTCAAATCCGTTATCAATGGTTGACTTGACTGCAGCTATGTAGCTATTTTCATCGTAAGCCTCAAATAACAAATAGGTCAGTAATTCTTTGTTTTCTTTTTTAAATCTTGCCAAACGCTGGCAAATCGTAATTAATTCGTCGTTTGATAAAGATTCCAGTTCAGATTTAATTTCTTTAACGGTAGCAGCCTTCATGTTGAGATTTTCTTTGAATTAGGTTGTTCATATGAAGTTAGGGATATCCTTAAATTAAAAAAACCTTCGAAAGAAGGCTTTTTAAGGATTTTATCCCAAATAAAATTAGCAACGACCAACAAAGTGGCAGACATTTTCTTATTTGGTTTCTATCGAGGCAATTCCTTAAAGGCAATGCAATTTAATTACAATATGTTTACAATAGTTGATTTTTTAATTTAAGTGGATAACTTTTATTGTAAAACCTTTATGGCCTTACCAATAATGTATCCGTTTTGATAAAAATCAATAGAATAATTACCCTTGGGGTATTGATCTGCACTAATACTGAAATTTATTTTTTTAGATTCGCCAATATCGCAATCGTATTTAACCTTGGTGGAATAAATCCTTCTGCCGCTGCTGGTTTCAAAAGTACCGGCATCCCAAGTTGAAGACTGTAATAGTTTTCCATCGGGCTTCGAAATTACTATGTGTATATCTCCTTTTTTTATGTCTGAATGTTCATTTTTCAACACAAATGAGCCATTTATTTTATTGGTTTTATCGGCAACATTTGTTTCAATGTACCTGTTGTCATCTTCGGCCAATCCGATAACACTCATATCCGTTACACTGAAAAATGTACCTGATGAAGAGGTGTTGTCCTTATTTTTTGTCGTTTTGGATTTTTGAGTAGCATTATTCGGCTTACTTGCAATAGTTGTTTTGTCCTCAGCAACTTCAGGAGTTGTGATTTTGACTTTTGTAGAAGGTTTTGTTGTTACTACAACAGGTTTTGTTGGAATAAGAGCAACATTATTTGAGTCTGCAGCTTTAACTGTTTTTTTCTTGTCAGTTTTAGAGGTTGCAACAACTGGTTTGGGTGTAACAACAGCCAGTTTATTAGAATCGTCAACTTTGACTGCTTTTTTGTTATCAGTTTTGGTATTTACTACAACCGGATTTGATTTTTTTCCTTCGTCAATTTTTGATTTTACAGTTTGATTTTCAGTCTTTTGAGGTGTAACAGGAACGTTAACTACATTTTTTGCCTTATTGTTTTTTGTCAATTCATTCAATAAAGCGGTTAGTCTTTGATTCTCTTTTATGATCTCCTTGTTTTGGCTGCTTAAATCATTCAATTTTGATTCTAATTCGCTGATATTTTTTTCAGAATTTACGTCAGACTTGCCCTGCATAGCAGCAATTTCATCTCTTAATTTATAAAACTCATTCAATTTGCCTGTAATGTCCAATTTCAAAGAATCTGCTTTAGTAAGTGCTGAGTCTAGATTATTTAAATTGCTTACAGCTTGATTATACAAGTCATTGAGTGAATCTTCCGATAACAATCCAGCAGAAAAAGTGTCGTGATTGACAATGGGCGATTTATACTTCTCTCTTCCGTAGTTATAGCCCCAGGTCCATAATAATGCCAATGAAACTACAATGAGCAGTAATGATAATATTAATAGCAGTAATGATTTAGTGTCTTTCATTATTATGCAGTATGGTATAGATTAAAAAATGAAATGCTTATTATTCTGCAGATAAAGTCTGATTAACATAAGCACTGATCCATCCAACTTGACCATTTTTTACAAAATAAAACTGCTTTTTTTCATACACACCTTCAAATTGGCGCATGATTTTTAATAATAAACCGGTACCAGACATCAATGCTCTTTGATCAAAAACTTTATTGACTTGTTTTACAACCGAGCCAATTTGTTTTTTATCGATATTATTATCAGTTATATTTTTTGTAATAGCAGAATCTGATATAGAAGAATAATTCTTATATACACGCTGGCTAAAATTAACCACATCGTCGAAAGTTACCGGAATTACAGGGTTATCTGCAAGTTCAGGGTAAATTAAAGTTGCTGTAGCCCAAGCGATACCGCCACTGAAAGCGATATTATCGCTCATGTTGTATGCTCCACTTACATTAACAGCGTATGTAATTTCTTCTTCTGCTGGACCAGCTAATACACGATTCATTTGTCTACTGAAGTTGTCAAGAGATTTGTCTTCATCCATACGCTTTTCTGTGGCGTTTGAGATACTTTTAGTACCCCAGGTTAATTGGAAAAGTTTGAAATCTTTAGTATTTCCAGAAGGGAAATAACCTCCTTTTGTATTTCCACTACCTATATCTATTAAAAAAGTAGTATATCTTTTCGCAGCAGGAACGATACCTAAATGAGATAATCTCGCTTCGTCCATCACTTCAATTGGCAACATACTGCGTTGAGGTTCATTTATTTTTGTTTTAAATGAATCTGCCATATTTAAAATCCACTGGGTTTTATTTTCTCTTTCAGCTACGACTTTAACTCCACTGCTGAAAACGGTGAAAATTCTGTCTGATGGAATCTGGTAATTGAGATTGGCGACTTTATATAAACCGCTTAACCCAATTAAGGTGTTATTAAATGATTCTTTAGTAAAAGAAATGAAATCGGTATTTACAGAAGTATCTTTTACAATTTTAAAGTTGCCATTTTTTAATCCACTGCCGGTGATTTCAACCATACTCATTTTTACCCCTTTGGATCCAACTTCAATGCCGACATAGATATTTGCCCCTTGTAAACTGGGTTTGATACTGTTTTGTGCTGATAATGAATAGCCGGTACCGGATATAAATAGAAACAATGAGGTAAGGCTGCGGAATGTTAATTTAGCTAGCATTTTAATAGGTTATTTTTTGCAAAGACTAAGATACTCAATGAATTTTCAAAATCCACATTTATTGATAGAAAAGTTTTAAAAAGTTTTTTTAAATTGTTAAATAACATTGATTTTTAATTATTTATAATAGTCAACTTGTTTTTAATTAAATGTGGAAAACTATTTCATGTCATTTAATGAATATCTCAGATGCCAATTTTTTTATTAAATAATAATAATTAATTGATTAGTAATTAATTAAGCTAATTAATTGAAATTATAATAAAGTAAAAACCCAAGTTTAATCTTCCAAAACTACAGTATCCATTACATCACCAGCCTGAATTTGGTCAACCACATCTATGCCATCTATCACCTTACCAAAACAAGTATGGACACCATCAAGGTGTTTGGTATTAGATCTATTGTGACAAATGAAAAATTGCGATCCTCCAGTATTCAACCCACGATGGGCCATTGAAAAAACTCCCCTGTCGTGAATTTGCTTTACTCCTTTAGTTTCACATGGAATTGAATAACCTGGGCCACCGCTACCACTACCATCTGGACAGCCACCTTGAATTACAAATTCAGGAATTACCCTGTGAAAGGTCAATCCATTATAATAACCTGATTGTATCAGCTTTTTGAAGTTATTTACAGTAATTGGGGCATCATCATCATATAATTCAAATGTCATTACACCTTTTTTGGTGTGAATTTTTCCTTTCGTCAGTTTCATTTCGCTCATGATTAATTAAGTTTTAGAAAGCAAAAATAATTGATATGTCATTATAGAAATAAAAAAACTTACAGTTTTAGCTGTAAGTTTTTAAAGGCATTTGCCTGTTTTAGGTTAGCAACGGCTTGTAACGCATACCTAGACATTTTAAAATCCCGGTATCATTAACATTTATCCCTTTTAAAAAATATTGAAGTTGAGCTATGAGCAGCAGCTTGTATATATTATTATAAGGGTACGGATTGATAAGTCATTTATTAGGTGTGATAGACGACTCATCTATTAAACGCTGTTTTTTGAATTTTATTTCCATTTTAAAAAAAAATGAAAAAAAATAATTGACTTTAGCTTTTTGGCATGCTTATTGAAATACATACTAACGAAAGAGTACCCTAACCTCCTTCACTTACACAACACGTTAATCCAACATTCTTAATTACCATAAATCCAGGTAATCCTTTAAAAAACAAGTAGTGTTATTTATCCATTAATCCAGGAAGAAACAAACCATAATCTTTTGAAAGACCAAAATAAGATTATCCATTATCACTAGATCTGTTATCCAAATCCGTTAAAAACAATTCATCATCCGATGAAAGACCAGAAGTGTTGTCTGTAGAAAAAAATGTTATCCAATTATCCCAAAAAACAGTTCATCATCCTTTGAAAAACAAATGTTGTCCGATGAAAAAATTATGTCCAATTATCCCAAAAAACAGTTCATCATCCTTTGAAAAACAGTAACGTGTAAACGAAATGCTTACACATTAAATCCAATTAAGTCACCGCTTAAAATTCGTATCCATGCCTAAACATCAAAACCTAATCCTAAATCCTACTATGGTTCATCAGGATTCACTACTCACCATTCAGAATACTGAAGGGTCATTTCAGAACAACAATTACATTATCAAAAATGAAAATGGTTCTGTTATCCGAAAAGGTAATATATCCAACTCTTTTTTTGGTTTCCAATTAAGAGTGGTCGGTTTCAAAACAGGATTCTATCAATTTATAATGGGAGACCAACAAGAAAATTTTCAGGTAGTGTAAAATAATGGAAGACCTGTTTCGTTTACTTTATTTTAGTAAACTAAGTAAATTAAAAACATAATTTTTCCTTGTGACGAAAAAACATCATCATTTTTTTTCCCCACATCAATAAGTTATGTACATTCACAAAAAAAAGGAATATGAAGATTTTTGTAGCCGGCTTACCTTATGATCTTGACGATGCAGAATTAGAAGAAATTTTTGAAAAATTTGGCCCTGTAGTTTCCGCAAAAGTTGCTATAGACAAAGAAACTGGCAAGAGCAAAGGTTTTGCTTTTGTTGAAATGCAAAACAGAGAAGAAGGTCAAGAAGCCATTGATAGTTTGAATGATATTTCATTAGGCAAAAAACCATTAGTCGTTAAAGAAGCTGAAGAAAGAAGCGCTCCTCCCCGTTCAGGTGGTGGTGGTGGTTTTAACAGAGGCGGCAACAGTGGCGGCGGCAATTTCAACAGAGATCGCGGTGGTTACAATGACAGAGGAAGATAATTCTACTCCTATAATACTGGCTTATCTAAAATCATTTTAAGTAATTTTTCATTCAATTCATAAACATCATCTCTGAATTGTAGTGTATTTTTATTGTCTACCCAGCACGTCAAATAAGTTATATAAACAGGAACTGAATTTTTTAATACTACATATTTTTCAGATCCTGCTTGCATAGCTTCTTCAATTTTTTGATCATTCCATTTATCTTCATTTTTCAATAAATATTTCGCGAGCTTTACTGGTTCAGCCAATCTGATACAACCGTGACTAAAAGCCCTTTTATCTTCTTCGAACAAAGATTTGGATGGCGTGTCATGAAGGTATATACTGTGTGAATTAGGGAATAAGAATTTTACGAGCCCTAGCGCATTATCTTTTCCAGGCAATTGTCTTACTCCCCCATCATGCCATTCCATATGATGCTTGCTTAGATAATTAGGATTTCTTTTTATCGCTGGTAAAATTTCTTTTTTCAAAATACTCGTTGGCACATTCCAATAAGGACAAAACACAACATATTTTATTTCTCCACTAAAAATGGCTGTCCGATTTTTATTTTTGCCTACTACTATTTTCATATCCCATTTTAATGAATCATGTTCAAATAAATGAACCCTATATTCAGGAATATTAATTAATAAATGAACTTTGCCTAATTCAACAGGCAGCCACCTGCAACGTTCCATATTTACTATAATATCTTCAATCCTTTTTTCTACTGGAACATTTAAAATCTTTATCAAATCAGGTGTAATCCAACCGGTTTGTTTAAACCCATTTGATTGTTGATAAGAAATTACAGCCTGCCTTAATATCGTATCATATACATGTCCATATTCATTTGTTGGGTACTCGCCAGTAATTGATAACCTAAGTTTTACTTTTGAAATTGTACTTGAAGTATCACCTACTTTATACGTTTTTTTATCATATTCAATATGAGGCCATCCACCTTGTACTTTAATATCCGCATATCTTTTGAGTTGTTTTTTTAATAAATCATATTGATAATAAACAGGTGCTTTTTCCATCACATCTTTTCCTTTCAACAATGAATCTAACAATTTCGGATAACTGCTTTCTTTTCTGGGTAAATACCATTTAATGTCAGTTAATTCTTTCTTGCTTAATCCAGTCCAGGCCATCTTAGCATAACTTAAATATTGAGCCGTTAACATCACTTCAAGTTGACTTTTTTTAGTTTGATCAGCTTCATAACCTTCTTTTAAAGCAATCAAATTCTCTTTGTATAAAATTTTGTCGGGTAATCCATCTGATTGAATATTAATGACACTGTTATAAAGATGTTGAGCAGGTTCTGTTATTTCTGATTTATCAAACCAGGCAAAGGCATAATCTCTCTTTTTATAAAAAGAATTTAAATCAGATGCAATCAATTTGAATTTTGAAAAACTGTCAATGAAAATAACAATATCATTGCTATCTAAATTTATTTCATTCGATTTTATGAAACTGCCAGGTATGCTCAAATCAGGAATACGAATTGCAGGTTGGGAATTATGGAATTTTTTGGTTTGACTGACTTTGTCATTACAACAGCCTACAATCAAAATGCAAAAAGTATAAAGTGACACAATAAAAAATGATTGACGCATTTTTTATTTAAAAATAGGATGAATAACATTGCTGAGACATGATATAAAACATCAAACCCAGGCATTACAGACGTAAACCCGGGTTTAAAGATGCAATTAAAAAAACACACTTAATTTATCCTATAACTAATTTTTAGACATGAGCAAACCATTGTTGTATAGTTGTGCTGTGGCCTGTAATTTTTTTGAAAATTCTTTTTCTTCTTCAGTCTGGTTAAAATAGCTTAGCGCTTCTACATTGTCTTTTATCAACTGCTTCATTAACTCAGGTGAATACACATATATTTTTCCTTCTGTGCCAGCTTGAATATAGAATTCATCAATAGCGGCTCTTCCATTAAAATATTGTTTGCAATAAATATTCAGTTTACCTCTTACCACTCTCACAGCAAATCCAGGAAGGGTTTCAACAGCTACATAACTTTTTCTTCCACTTTTAAAAGTACTTTGTGAAACTGCATAATGTTCATTATTCTGATAAGCAACAATTTCACTTGGCATTATCTTTATTTTTCCATCAGCCAGCAAATGTGGAGATGTGAAAACGCCTTTTTTCAATTCAAGTGTTTTATAATAAACTATTTTTCCATCTTTCATTTTTACAAACGATGAAGAGGCTGTTTCTTTTGACTCTTTTATTTCCTGATTTTTTTCTGAAGTCAGGATTTTATTTGTGGAACAAGAACTAATTAATATAGTTGCTGCCGCAAATGATGTAAAAATGGTGCTAATTTTTTTCATATACATAGGATTTATACCACTAAAAACGATATAATTTCAAGGTTATTGTACTCGAGATGTATTATTTTTTATTTAATCATGTAAATAAGTTAAATTGTTTTGTATTATTTAAAACAGATTAATAATGAAGAATCATATTAGCACCGTTGCTATTTGCATTGCCATAATTGCCGGCTTGTATATAACTGGGGAATCTTATAAATATAAATTTAAAACTGCTGAGACCATTTCTGTAACGGGTATGTCTGAGAAAGATTTTACAAGTGACCTTGTGGTATGGGGTGGTTCATTTGGTAGAGATGCATATACACTTAAAGATGCTTATGCAAGTTTGAAACAAGATGAAAATACAATTAAGGCCTATTTACTTTCTAAAGGCATTATTGATAAAGAAATCATTTTCTCTTCAGTAAACATGAGTAAAAACTTTCAAAGAAAATATGATGACAAAGGCAACGAAGTCAGTGCTGATTTTTCAGGTTATTCACTAACCGAAAGCGTTCGTGTTGAATCCAAAGAAATTGAAAAAGTAGAAAAACTCTCAAGAGAAATAACAGAATTACTCGAAAAAGACATTCAACTCAATTCCAATACACCTGAATATTACTACACCAAATTGAATGAATTAAAAATTGATTTGCTGGCCAAAGCCAGTGCTGATGCAAAAAACAGAGCAGAAACCATAGCCGGAAATAGTGGATCTTCTATCAAAGGATTGAATAAAGCCACAATGGGTGTATTTCAAATCACTGGAAAAAATCAAAATGAAGATTACAGCTATGGCGGCGCATTCAATACCAGCAGCAAATTAAAAACCGCAGTGATTACTTTAAAAGTAGATTACAGGTTAAAATAAAATCCCTTACTCAAGATTGTTAGATTGAAGTGAAACTGCAATTTTCGCAGCCAAGCTTGCATTGTGATGAATCAGCGCAATATTGGCATCAAGGCTCTCCCCTTTTGAATGATCGGCAATATGCTTTAATAAAAAAGGGGTTATTTTTTTTCCAGTTACATTATTTTCTTTAGCCGCAAATAAAGCTTGTTGAATATGAGTTTCTATTAAATCATTGTCTACTTCATGAGCAATGGGTACTGGATTTGCAATCAATACACTCCCATTCAATCCTAGTTGCCATTTAACATCAATCATCCTTGCTATTTCTGCTGTGGTGTCCATTCTAAGTGGTGATATAAATCCACTTTTCCCAGAATAAAAACTAGGGAATTCACTCTGACCATATGTAACAACAGGAATTCCTTGTGTTTCAAGATATTCAAGTGTAAGTCCAATATCCAAAATAGACTTCACCCCTGCAGAAACAACAGCCACATTGGTATTCGCCATTTCAGTTAAGTCGGCAGAAATATCCATGTTCATTTCTGCACCTCTGTGAACGCCGCCAATGCCACCTGTAGCAAATATTTTTATTCCAGCCATAGATGCAATTCTCATCGTAGCAGCAACAGTTGTGGCTCCTGGTAATTTATGCGCGATTACATATGGCATATCTCGCAAACTTACTTTCCAAACATTAGGTTCTTTTCCAAAATAATTAATTTCATCAATCGATAAGCCTACAAAACACTTACCATCTTTAATGGCAATGGTGGCGGGAATGGCCCCTTCACTTCTTACGGCAGCTTCAACACTCAACGCCGTTTCCACATTTCTGGGAAAAGGCATGCCATGAGAAATAATAGTAGACTCTAACGCTACAACAGGTAAGTTGTTTTTTATAGCCTCCATAACTTCAGGCTTGATGACTAAAAAATTATTCTTGTTCATGATAATATTTTGTAAAAGATGAAAGTAATTTTTCTTTGGTGACTGTGATGTCTACTGCACCTTCAATTTGTAATATATCCATGGCTAAACTATGTGCTATTTTCAAGCATTCCATTTCATGGTAACCATTAAGGTGCGCAAATATCCAACCGGCTAATGCCGCATCTCCAGCACCAGTTGAATCCTTAATTGCAATTTCAGGAACACCTAATTGCAATTGCAATTCGTTGTTGTAAATAACTGAACCATCACTGCCTTTTCTTACCCATATATGATTTACTCCTTTTTTAATTAAAGTGTTGGCTAGTTGATGGCTGTTTTCATTTTCCTCTTGTAATATAGATTGCAACTCAACTTCATTAGGAGTAATCATATAAACGCCGCTCAATGGCATGGCATTTATTTTTCTTGCTTTGATTACAGATACGGGTTCTACAATCAATTTCTTATTCTCAATTGATGCAAAATTATTTAACCAGATAAGTGCAGCCTCTTCTAAATTGGTATCAGCAACAATCAAATCTGCAGACTTTAAAATGTCTTTTCTGCTTACTAGAAAGTCTTCAGTGATGAAATGTGTTAATGTATCTGTACAAACAGCAGTCGACAATTGGCCATCCGGTTCATGAATAGCAACATATTTACCGGTAGGAGCATTCACACGACAAGCATGTTTCAGGGAAAGTCCTAATTGTTCACAATGATCAATGATATAATTAGCATCAGCATCATTGCCTAAAACTGTAATAAATTCGGTATTGATATTTAATAATGAAAGATGCCTGGCGATATTGCTCATCACACCACCAATATTTTTTTTATAGCTTGAAGGATTAGAAGTGGATTGAATTACATTTTCATGGCAATGATATAATTCATCAATTAATACAGCACCGATACATACTACTAATGGCATGCGCAAATATAATCAATCCATTTATTTTGATGATAGTCGATTATATAAAACAAGAACCCCGGATGATGTCCGGGGCTCTTTCTATGGTTTCAGTTTGTTGTTTTTTAACTCTTACTTTTCATTAGGAGTAGGAAACCATTGATCTTTTCATTGGATAAAATTGGATAATTTAGTTTTCATTACGGATTTAAAACGAACCTTCGTTTTGGGTACATCTATTATACGATGAAAGAAAAATAATATTATCTGAAAGCTGAATTATTTTTGAAATTAAGTATAAAAACATTTGAAGTACTGTAGAAATACGTAGTAGAGTTACTTTTTTAGATCATGCGAAGGTTGTAGCCACGAATTCACGAATGTGATTTATTTGATATGATAATAAATGAGGCTTATTGTTATTTAGCCCACCGTTTTTAACGGTGGGTGAAGTTTAATAATTCAAAAATTCAAAATTCAAAATGATTGATGCGAAGGTTGTAGCCACGAATTCACGAATTAGAATTTTTTTTAAATTTTTTTTTTGATTATGTGGAATATTGTTTTTTAGCCCACCGTTTTAACGGTGGGTGAAGCCCAAAATGATTGTAGCGAAAATTGTAACCACGAATTCACGAATTTGAAATTAAAATTCAAAATTCAAAAATGAAAGTAACGTATTTAATGCTAAGAATGAACAAATGTGATTTTCAAATTCAAAATTCAAAAGTGAAAAAAGCAAAATTCTCAATGGTCAATTTTTAAATTTTGACTTTTAAATTTTGACTTTCTAAAAAATCAAAAACCCCGATGATCAGTCGGGGTTTTTTGTTATGGCTCCAGTTATGTAAAGTAGTTGTTGTACTTTTCAATAGGATAAGGAAGCCATGGATCTTTTCATTGGATTGGATAGAATAGTTTTCATAGGTCACTAAAAACAGGTTCTTTTTTT
>CALPIT020000021.1 GCA_943323705.2 Streptomyces griseus | reverse complement strand
TTTGTAAAAAAACAAAAAAATATTGTCATCAATACCATTTCTCATCTTGCCAAAGATGGTTGGTTTATCTATATTACCTGTTCTGTTTTCAAAGCCGAAAATGAAGACATGGTGGATTTCATACAAGAAAATTTCTCTTGTCAGCTGCTTGAAATGAAATATCTGAAAGGCTATGAGAATAAAGCGGACACCATGTTTGTCGCTTATTTCAAAAGTTGATTATTGTTTGATAATCTTTTTGGTGATTTCTTTTTTATCGTTGGTGTACACAGTTACGTAATAAACTCCTCTTGACAAATGGTTCAAATTGATATCATGCGTTGCAATCCCAGCAAGATGATTGAAAGCATCTGAGTAAACTTTTTGTCCCAATGAATTGTGAATCACGATGCCAATTTTAGTGTCCGTCGTTCTTTCCAGATTGAGGTAAAGAGTGCCATTAAATGGATTCGGACTTATCGTTAATTTGTTTTCTGAAGGAATAATGATTTTGCAATTGTTGAGATAATTGACCAAAGAGCTATCTAAGTAATAACTAGTATCGGAGTCAATGATAACTTTATATCTATAATTTACAAATCCATAGTCTGTATCAGATAAATCATCAGCATAAAAAAAAGTGCTCATGCCGTAATTGCCATATTGTTGTAAAGTTGTTATTGTTGTATAAATTGAATCCGAAGGGAATTTTCTTTCCACTTCAATTTTCATTGTACTATCAGTTTTGATATCAATAGAAATTTCTGCTTTACATTGACGAAAGATGGCTTCAGTTGTAGAGAATTGTTTTTGCAACATCACAAATGCTTTTTTTACATTAGGAATACCAAATCCGATTCTGTCATTTGGATTGGGATAAATGCTGCTGCTTCTATGAAGTGTGTTGATGATTTGCATGTTAGAAGCTTCCGGGAATGCCTGCCATAAGCAAGCGGTAATTCCTGCCATATTTGGACAAGCATATGAAGTGCCGCTTCCGAAAGTAGGAAGGCCAGTAATACTATTGGCTACAACTGCACCTCTTCCAACAGCTGCAACATCAGGTTTGATGCGGTTATCACTACTTGGGCCGTAACTGCTAAATGAGGCAACCCTACCTATAGTATCAACAGCTCCAATTGTTAGGCAACTATCGGCATCTGCAGGTGTGCTGATATAGCGCCATGAACCATTACCTTCATTACCTGCTGCAATCACCATCAGCATTCCTTTTTTTGCTGAAAAATCAACTGCCTTTGCGCTAATTGAAGTATTGCCATTCATATCGTTATAAGTATAATCGAATGAAGGGTCACTGAATTCTGTATATCCCAATGAAATGGAACACATATCAACACCAAGGCTATCCGCTCTTTCAGTAGCTACAGCTAAATTGTGTTCTTCAATTGGAAATTCGCTCGATACGTCTTCTGTTCTAAATAGATAAAATGAAGTTTTGGGTGCTGTTCCTACAAAAGTACCGGGCATATTTGCAGCAATGGTACTTAAACAATGCATTCCATGAGAGTCATCTTCAGCAACACTTTCTTCACGGTCTACAAAATCCCATGTGCCTAAAATTTGGTTGTTGTTGCGGACACTGTCGAACGTTGGCAAAATGTTGTAACGAAAAAATCCTGCATCAAGTACTGCAAGCTGCATGTTTTCACCTCTAAAGCCGTGATTGTGAAGAAACTGTCCTTTATGCAATCCTATTTGTGCGCCTGAAACGCCGTATTGATATGTATTTCCCGTAACCTTGTCTGAATTGATTATGGGAGCATCTGTGAAATTGTTTTCAAATATTTTATTGGAGTTAATATTGATGTTTCTTGATGCAATGGGCAATGTTGATGCCACAAAAGGCAAATTATTAATTGCCGTTAAAGCGGCGGCATCTGTAGTAAATATAGAAACCTGATTCAGCCATTTGGAAACATTGAGTATAGTTACATTTCCTGTAAGTCTCACAGATTCGATGTAGTTGGCATTAACAGGAAGATCCGAACTGTCAAAAGCAATATTATATCGGTTTCTTCTTTCAATAGCACGCTGAGAAAGAAATTGACTAGGATTGCTTAATGAAAAAGACGTCCCAGCTTTGTCTTTAAATGAAATTAAGTATCTGTTAAATTGCGCATTGCTTTGAAAACAAAAGCACAAAATAAAAACTAGGGTTATTGAAAAAAAACGGTTCATTGCTGTATTTTTCTTTCTGTTAATTGGAAATATTAATTTGTATCATAAGCCCATTTCACCCAAGTAGCACCCCAGGTAAAACCACCTCCAAAAGCAGCAAGAATGATATTGTCGCCTTTATGAAGTTGTTTTTCCCATTCCCATAAACAAAGTGGTATGGTTGCAGCGGTTGTGTTACCATATTTTTGAATATTGATCATCACTTTTTCTTTCGGAAGACCCATTCTGTTTGCAGTTGCATCAATGATTCTTAAATTGGCTTGATGTGGAACCAACCAGGCGATATCATCACCGGTTAGATTATTTCTTTGCAAAAGTTCATAGCTTACATCTGCCATGCCTTTTACAGCAAATTTGAATACAGATTGACCTTCTTGATAAATATAATGTTCTTTGTTGGTTACAGTTTCGATAGAAGAGGGCTTCCATGAACCTCCAGCTTTCATGTGAAGGAAATTACGACCACTTCCATCACTTTTAAGTATGCTGTCTTTAATACAATTTTCATCTTTAGAAGGCTCCAATAATACGGCACCGGCACCATCTCCAAAAATGACACAAGTCGTTCTGTCTGTATAGTCTACAATCGAGCTCATTTTGTCAACGCCCAGTACAATCACTTTTTGATATCTTCCACTTTCAATCATTGTTGTTCCTAGTGTCAGAGAGTACAAAAAACCTGAACAGGCAGCACTTACATCAAACCCAAAAGCGTTTTTTAAGCCACATTTGTCGCCGATAATATTAGCTGTAGCAGGGAAAACCATATCTGGAGTTACAGTAGCACAAATTATACAGTCTATTTCTTCTGGTTGAATACCACGTTTTTTTAACAATTCGTTTACAGCTTCTTTGCCCATATCACTGCTGGCTAATCCTTCACCTTTCAAAATTCTTCTTTCGTCAATTCCAGTCCTAGATTTTATCCACTCATCATTAGTATCCACCATTGTTTCAAGGATTTTGTTGGTAAGGCGGAATTCCGGGACAAAAGCACCTACAGCGGTGATAGAAGCATTAATTTTCTCCATTTTGTATTATTTTTTTGGGTTTAGTCTAGGTGTAAAAATAATGTAAAAAATCTTCATTAACTTTTTAATATGCGGGCTGAAAAATTATTCTTATTTTCGCTACTCACTGAATAAGCTCTATGTACGCATACCTACAGGGAAAATTTACACATAAAACTCCGGCCCAGATATATATCGATGTCAATGGGATTGGGTTTGAGGTGAATGTGAGTTTGAATACGTATTCAGCCATTCAAAAATTACATGAAGGCAAATTGTTTACTTATCTTCAAATTAAAGAAGATGGACATACTTTGTACGGATTTTTCGAAAAAGAAGAAAAGGAAATTTTTCTTTTGCTAATCAGTGTTTCTGGAGTAGGGGCTTCTACAGCAAGAATGATGTTGTCGTCTGTAAGGCCTGATGAAATTGCAGCTGCCATAATTCAGGGCAATGTAAAACTGCTTGAAAGCGTTAAAGGGATAGGAAAAAAAACAGCCGAAAGACTGGTATTGGAGTTGAAAGATAAGGTTGGTAAACAAACGATAGGTACTTCAGGTACTAGTTTTGCCATAGCCAATAGTATAGAGCAAGATGCGTTGATTGCACTTACATCTCTTGGTATTGCCAAAGCCCAGGCCGAACAAGCTATTCAAAAAATCATGCGGAACGAACCCGCTATTAATAATTTAGAAGAACTCATAAAAAAATCACTTAAAGCCATTTGATAAAAACTCTACCTTAATAATTAGTCCGCTTAATGTTTTTTAATCGAAAATTTATCCTTACGCTAATCAGGTTGGTTGTGTTCGTGGCTATGTTATGTACTTTTTGCAATGATACTTTTGCAACAATTCCTCATTTCTTTAATCCAGACACTACAGTAAATCCGGCATTGCCTTATCCAATTTCTGATAGAAGAGGCGATGGCTTCTCCATGACTAGTTACAATTCATTTAACGCTTTTCAACCTTCCAACCTTACAGATTCAATTGTATTCGACTACGACACCAAAAGATATATTGTTTACGAAAAAATCGGCGACAGATATTACAGAACGCCGGTGAGCTATGATTTCAACGAATATTGGGCCATAAAAAACAGACAGGCTGAAATTGAATATTTTCAAAAACGCGGCAACACCGTAAATATCTTAAATCGCGGAAAATTTCTAAAACCTAAACTATCCCTCACAGATAATTTATTCAATCGATTGTTTGGAACTGGAAAAATCGACATCACACCACAGGGTAATGTCGACATCACGACAGGCTATCAGGGACAGCGCATTGACAATCCAACACTACCGGAAAGGGCTCGGAAAAACGGCGGGCTTGATTTTCAGATGAATACCCAGCTGAACGTAAATGCAAGTATTGGAGATAAATTAAAATTCCCCATCAATTACAACACATTAGCCAATTTTGATTTAGATAATCAACTTAAACTGGATTATTCAGGAAAAGACGATGAAATCTTAAAAAGATTTGAAGCCGGTACAGTGAACTTTCCTTCAAAAGGAACATTGATTCCGGGTGCGCAACAATTGTTCGGGTTGAAAACACAACTACAGTTTGGAAAATTATTTATAAGCGGCGTGTTGGCTAATCAAAAATCTCAACGTCAAAGCGTAAACCTACAAGGCGGAACTTCTGCTACTCCTTTTGAAATTAAAGCAGATGAATACGAAGAAAACAGACACTTTTTGATTGGTCAGTATTTTAAAAATAACTATAATAAAGTATTGTCTAATCTTCCTGCCATCACAGCACCAATACAAATTCTTCGTATGGAGGTTTGGGTGACCAATAGAAATGGTACAACAACAGAAACCAGAGATATTGTCGGTCTTGCAGATTTGGGCGAAGTAAATCCTTACTTGCAGGCACCTACAATTAACGTGCTTACTAGCTTGCCTGTTCCTTTTAATTCAAGCAATGATTTATTATCGAATATTCTGAGCAGACCAGATGCCAGAAATTCTGCACTCATCTTTAATAATCTTCAAAATATTGGACTTAGCCCTGTACAAGATTTTGAAAAAACTTTTGCAAGAAAATTAGATTCCACCCAATTCACTTTCAACAGACAAGTGGGCATGCTTTCTTTAAGCCAACCGTTGCAGACTGATGAAGTATTGGGTGTAGCTTTTCAATATTCATACAATGGAAGAATTTATCAAGTCGGTGAGTTTTCTCAAGATGTACCACCAGACAGTACTTCTGCTTCACAAAAAGTGCTGTTTTTGAAATTATTGAAAGCGACTTCACAAAGGCCGTCATTGCCAATTTGGAAATTGATGATGAAGAATGTCTACACCATTGGTTATGGTACTTTGTCAAATACAGATTTCAAATTAAATGTGCTTTATCAAGAGCCAGGTTTGGGTGCTAAGCGTTATGTTCCTTATGGAGATAAAAATCAAGGTTCACCTATCATTTCATTGATCAATCTTGATCGTTTGAACAGTCAGCTCGATCCTCAACCTGATGGTGTATTTGATTATGTGGAAGATTATACTGTAGTCTCTCAATACAGCCGCATTATTTTCCCTGTATTGGAGCCATTCGGAAGAGACCTTGCAACCCAGATTTATACTTCCATTCCTACAACGGTAACGGATACACTATACTATGCTTTATATGATTCTATTAAAGCAGTTGCCCAGCAATATCCAAATTTGAATCGTTTCTTATTAAAAGGAACCGCTAAAACATCTGGGTCTTCAGAAATCAGTATTGGCTATAATATACCCAAAGGTTCCGTTACCGTTAGTGCTGGTGGGAGAACTTTGCAGGAAGGTATAGACTATGACATCAACTATGATTTGGGAACCATCAAAATGACGAATCAGGCGATTCTTAATGCGGGTTTGCCGGTACAAGTTAATTTTGAAAACAATGCCACATTTGGTTTGCAGCAACGAAATTACATGGGCTTAAGATTTGACTATCTTTCAAAAAATACAGCTAAAGAGCAATTGTCTTTTGGAGGTACGATTGTAAGATTGGGCGAACGTCCTTTCTTTACTAAAGTCAACTACAACGAAGAGCCCATCAGAAATACGATGTATGGCTTTGATGTGAATTATAGAAAAGATGTACCAAGGATTACTAAAATTCTCGACAAATTACCTTTCTACAGTACCAATGCGCCATCATCATTAAATGCTTATGCTGAAGCTGCTTATTTAAAACCAGGTCATGCGCCACAAATTGGTAGAGGTAACAATGGCTTGGTTTACATTGATGATTTCGAAGGCAGTAAATCAGGTATAGATTTGAGATTCCCTTTGATAAGCTGGATCATGTCATCAACTCCGGCTCATGCAACAGACAGAATTGGCAATGAACTTTTCCCTGAGGCTTTAGCAAATAATAGTCTTGATTATGGCAAGAGCAGATCTAAAATCTCATGGTATCAAATCGAACAAACATTACAGCAAATTGACGCGCCGAATAACCCGCTCAGCGATCGTAACGAATTAAGCGATCCAAGGGTAAGACAAGTGTATCAAAAAGAGATTTTCCCACAACGAACAACAGGGTTTGGAGAAAGCCAATTGGTGACTTTTGACATGGCTTACTATCCGAAAAATAAAGGCCCTTACAATTACGAAACAGACCCTTCAAAAATAAATGCTGATGGAACTTTTATTGATCCCAAAACAAAATTTGGAGGCTTAATGAGAGGTATCGATCAATCGGATTTTGAAACAAGCAATATTGAGTTCATTGAATTCTGGATGCAGGATCCTTTTATACTTCCACAATATTCAAACTCTAGTGGTGGTAAACTATATTTCAATTTGGGTAATATTTCAGAAGATGTTTTGAAAGACGGCAGACGGTTTTATGAAAATGGTTTGAACACACCTAACGCACCTTCGCCAGTTGATAATACAGTTTGGGGAAGAGTGCCTCGCAATCCTATACAGGTAACCAATGCGTTCAGTAATATACCTGAAGATCGCTTATACCAAGATATTGGTTTTGATGGTATGACTGATACTGCAGAGGTTAGATTTCACGATGCTTATCTTACTCAAATAGCAAACAATTTTGGTACCAATTCAAAAGTTTATCAAGATGCTTTGAATGATCCTTCTAGTGATAATTACAAAAACTATCGCGATGCAGGATTCTCAGGTTCTGATGGTATTTTAAAAAGATACAAGAATTTTAATGGTCCTGATGGTAACTCCCCAATTTCAAACGGAGGTGAATTTTCATCAGCTGCAACTTTATATCCTGATGCAGAAGATTTAAATAGAGACAATACACTAAACGAAACTGAAGAGTATTTTCAATACATAGTTGACATTAAACCTAAGAACGCGACTGAAATGTTGATTGGAAATAACTTCATCGTAGATAAAAAAGAAGTATCTGTTAATCTGGTAAATGGTGCTGTAAGAAATGAAACTTGGTATCAGTTTAGAATTCCAATTGGCGCATACGATAGAAAGATTGGTAACATTCCGGATTTTAAATCAATCAGGTTCATGAGGATGTTTATGACTGGATTTGAAGATAGTGTAGTGCTACGTTTTGGATTGTTGCAATTGACAAGAAATATCTGGCGTAAATTTCAATATAAAATCGATTCAACAGGGTTGTACGCACCAACTAGTTTTACACCTTTCAATGTGGAAGCCGTAAATATTGAAGAGAACGATAAGCGTAACCCGCTTCCTTACCGAACACCTCGTGATATTCAACGTGTGCAAACATTGAGTAATAATGGCGTTACATTGTTACAAAATGAACAAGCCATGAGTTTGAATTTCTGTAACATGAGAAAAGGTGATGCCAAAGGTGTATTCCAAACTTTTGCCAACAGAGACGTAAGGCAGTTCAGAAAAATGCAAATGTATATTCATGCCGAACAATCACAGAATCCTGCAAACACAATACAAGATAAAGACCTTACCGCTATTGTAAGAATGGGTACAGATTTCGTTAGCAATTATTATGAAATCCGAATTCCTTTGACACTTACACCTTTAACTGCGGGAACCAGTCCAGATTCAGATGCTTATAACGATTCACTTTGGTATCCTTCGAATTCAATGGATGTAGATTTGGATATACTTACTAAAATAAAACAAGCCAGAAATGTTTCAAACACACCTTTAGGAACAATTTTCAGACAATTGCAGGAAAATGGTCAGACGTATAGTGTAATGGGTAATCCCAATTTAGGTGAGATTAGAGGCGTTTTATTGAGTGTTGAAAATACCAGCTCACTTGCAGCTTGTGGACAAATCTGGGTTAATGAATTACGTCTTTCTTCTATCAACGAACAAGGAGGTTATGCCGCTGTTGGAAGAGTGGATATGAACCTTGCTGATTTGGGAACAATATCTCTTTCGGCAAATGCACATAGTAGAGGATTTGGTACCTTGGAACAAAGGGTTGTTGAACGTTACAGAGATGACTTTTTCCAGTTTGATTTATCTACAAATCTGGAGCTGGGTAAGTTATTGCCTAAAAAAGCAGGCATTTCAATTCCTGTATATGCTAGCATCACCCAATCTACAAGCACGCCTCAGTATGATCCATATGATATGGACATTAAATTGAAGGATAAATTGAACAACTCGCCTAGTTCACAGCGTGATTCAATCAGAAGAAATGCCATTGATTTTAATTCTGTGAAAACGTTGAATTTTACCAACGTCAGAAAAACTAAAACCAATGGTAAATCGCCAAAGATTTATGATATAGAAAATGTGGATGTAAGTTATTCCTACATAAAAACAGAAAGCCGTAATCCGCTCATTGAAAGCAATGAGGTTATCAAACACAGAGGTGCTATCGGTTACAACTATGCGCCGCAACCCAAATACTTCGAACCTTTCAAAAAAATATTTGCCAAATCAAAAACCAAATGGTTTGATTTGGTAAAGGATTTTAATTTCAATTACCTGCCATCACAATTAAGTTTCAGGGCTGATATCAGTAGGCAATTCGGTGCCATTCGTCCGAGAAGTGTTGGCGAAACTAAATATCCTGTTCCGGAAACTTATGACAAATATTTTGTCATGCAGCGAGATTATATCATGAGATGGAATTTTACAAAGTCTATTAATTTAGACTATTCAGCTTCTAATAACTCAAGGATTGACGAACCTTCAGGAAGAATTGATACAAAAGAAAAAAGAGATACCATTTGGAAAAATCTAATGAAAGGCGGAAGAAACACCATTTTCAACCAAACAGCAAATATCTCTTATACCTTGCCAACTACAAAGTTTCCATTGCTCGATTGGACAACCATGAACATCAGGTACCAGGCGGGTTTCAAATGGATTGGGGCATCAAGGCTTGCTGTTAACTTGGGAAATTTTGTAGAGAATGGTCAACAGAAAGAAGCTACTGTTCAAATGGACTTCACCAAAATTTATCAAAAATCGAAATGGCTGAGACAGCTTGACCAGCCTTCCAATAAAGCAGATCAGGAAAGATGGAGAAATCGGGTGACCAAAGTGAAAGATTCTGTACTTACCAAATCAGGTAAAAAAGTATTGAAGACCAAAAAGATTGTTGACAAATCAGCAATGCCTTATGTGAGCAATGGACTGAAAATAGTAGGGAAATTGTTAACCAGCTTGAAACAAATCAATTTAACAGCTTCTGAAAATGCAAGTACGCGTCTGCCTGGTTACATGGACAGTACACAATATTTTGGACAGAATTTCAAAAGCATGTCGCCAGGATTTGGATTTATTATGGGTTGGCAGCCAGATACGAATTGGCTGAACAAGCAGGCCGCTAATGGACTCATGTCAAAAGACAGCAGTTTCAATTCGTTGATACAGCAAAATTTGGATCAGAAAATAACATTGACAGCACAACTAGAGCCGGTTCGTGATTTAAATATTGCCATCAATTTGAGTAAATCTTTCAGTAAAAATTATAGTGAAACATTTAGATATATTGATACCAATTTCAATGGTACGAACCCAACCTTCCAGCATTTGAATCCTTATGCCGGTGGTGGATTTGAAGTTTCTTACATAGCTTTCAAAACCTTATTTGGTAAGTTTGATCCGAACCGCGTATCTACTACATTTAAAACTTTTGAAAACAATAGACAGATTCTCTCAGAACGTCTTGGTAAGTTGAATCCTTATACCAACAATCAGGTTGGAGCAGATGGCTATTATTATGGTTATGGAAAATACGCAGTCGATGTATTGATTCCTTCTTTTATTGCAGCTTATTCTGGTCAGGATCCCAAATCAATCGGACTGATCAATCAGAGCAATAGCAATATCAGATCGAACCCTTTCAGAGCTATCTTGCCAAGACCAAACTGGAAAATTGATTACAACGGCTTAAACAAAGTGAAGCCATTGGATAAAGTATTTACCAGCTTTACGCTTACACACGGTTATTCTGGATCTTTAAGCATGAATGGATTTACTTCAGCTTTGTTATATCAGGATGTGTCCAGGTTTGGCTATCCTTCATTTTATGATACGGTTTCAAGAAATTTCATTCCATTCTTCCTGGTGCCGAATGTAAGCATGCAAGAACAATTTTCGCCATTGGTGGGTGTAGACATGATGTTTGTAAATCAGATGCAAGCGAAATTTGAATACAGTAAAACCCGTCAGTTGAGTTTGAGTTTGAACGATTTCCAATTGAGTGAAGTGAGAAGCACTGAATTCACTATTGGTGCAGGTTATCGCAAGAAAGGATTGAAGCTACTAGGTGGTATCAAATTGCCTGCATTCTTGAGCAAAAACAAATCAACCAAACTTGATAATGAAATTAATTTCAGAATTGATTTCAGAGTTAGAGACAACGTAACGGCTAATAGCAGACTTGATCAGGACAACAACTTCGCAACTGGAGGCAGTAAAGAAACTTCAATAAGTCCGACAATTGATTATTTCTTAAGCAGCAGAATTAATATCAAACTTTATTTCGATCAAAGGAGAGTGAAGCCTTATATTTCTTCTAGTGCACCAACTACAAATACAAGAGCGGGTGTGCAGATTAGAATTTCTCTGGCACCTTAATAGATGCTGTTCAAAAGGTTCAATATTGTTTGTTCAAAAGGTTCAATAAGTTCAATAAGTTCAATGGGTCTCATTCAATTCGAAAATGTCATAGATTTACGTAACCTTTTAAACTTATTGAACCTTTTGAACCTCCTGAACATTTTAAACATCTTGAACCTTTTGTACAAGCGCTCTCCTCAGCTTTCACGATGAAAATAATACGTACTTGCTTGTTGAACGGGCGTGACTGAAAGTTCGTTTATGCATATATGTTGGGGTAGGCTTGCGGTAAAGAAAATAATTGATGCGATATCTTCACCTGTAAGTGGCTTCATACCTTTATATACTTGGTCTGCTTTTTCTTTATCGCCCTTGTATCTTACGATGGAAAATTCCGTTTCAACAGCTCCAGGATGTATGGCTGTCACTCTGATTCCGTATTTGAGCAGGTCGACTCTCATTGAGCGGGAAAGCGCATCAACAGCGAATTTGCTGGCACAGTACACATTTCCGTTTTCATAAACTTCTTTTCCAGCTATTGATCCGATGTTGAAAATATGGGCTTCATTTTCAATTAAAGACGGGAGCAATGCTTTTGTGACATAAAGCAAGCCATTCACGTTTGTTTGAATCATATTGTCCCAGTCTTCGATATTTGCGTCTAAAAAACTATCTCTTCCCAATGAAAGGCCGGCGTTATTAATTAATACGTCTATTTTTTTCCATTTGTCTTCAAGTTTCTCTATTGTGGAGAAAACTAATTCTTTGTCTTGCACATCAAAATTTAATGTGAGTATTTCGGTATTAAATTTCTCTTCTAGTTCTTTCTTTATTGCTAGGAGTCTGTCATTTCTTCTACCTGTTATTATCAAATTACAACCTGCATTCGCAAACTTTTCAGCACAGGCTTTCCCAATTCCGGAAGTAGCACCGGTAATAAAAACGATTTTAGACATACTATAAAATTTGCTGTAAAATTAATTAACAGTAGCGTGATTAAAATAAAATTAAAGTAGTTGGTTGTAATAATTCAAAGTTGGTTAAACAGCAATTATTTAATCAACACAACAGATCCTTTTCTGGTGATTTTTTTATTTTCATAAGTCATTCCTTCAGCATACCAAACATAAGTCCCAATGTCTTGAGTAATCCCTTTAAGCATGCCATTCCAGCCTTTACCGATTGTTGTGGTTTTAAAAAGTAACTGTCCCCATCTGTTGTAAATGATGAAAACATCTACAGATTTCATGCCAAGTGCAATAGGTGTGAGAACATCATTGTTTCCATCGCGGTTTGGACTGAATGCAGTAGGTACATAGATATCAGGAAGTAATTTAAAAAATTTAATTTTTATTGAATCTACATCTCTGCAACCGATGTTATTAGTTACTAAAACTGTGTAAACAATATTGTCACGAGGCAATGCAACAGGGTTAGCGATATTGATATTGCTTAGCCATTGTGTGATGGGTGTCCACAAATAATTGGTGCCACCTGTAGCATTTAATTGCAAGGGTTGGTTTTCAACTACGGAAGTATCAGAAGGGCCCGCGTTGGCGATGACTCTTTCTATATTTACTCTTATGGTATCATTTACGGATTTAGGACAACCTAATGTATCTCTTACCGTAACCACATAGTCAATAAAATTACCGATTACGTTAGAAGCTATTGGGTTAGAGATAATCGTATTGTTTAAAAAATTACTCGGAGACCATACGTAAGAACTGCCGCCACTGGAATTAAGAAATGCATTAGTATTCCAACAAATAGCAGTGTCTCTGCCTGCATAAGCTGCGGGGTAAGGTATGGTTTTTATTTTGATAGAATCTTTGTCGAAACAACTGCCAATATTACCTTGTACATAGTAAGTTGTAAAAACAGTTGTTGGGGTTGCGATTGGATTGGCTGCAGTTGGGTTGTTTAAAGTGGCTGCAGGTGACCATGCAAATTTGATGGCGTTACCGAAAGTGGTCAGGATAACTCCGTCGGTTCGGCAAATGGTAGTATCATTTGCTGTACTAAGCGTTACAGTATCTACTACGCGTATACGAACAGAATCTCTGTTGGCACAACCTGAATTGTCGCTGTAATTGACATAGTAAGTTGTGTCTCTTGTTGGCTGTACAATTGGGTTTTGGATATTTTGGTTGTTGATATTATAATTTGGTGTCCAGAAGTAATTTCCTTGAACATTGGTACTGGCATTGAGTTGCATCACATCTCTTGAGCACATAATGGTGTCATTGGTTACATTTAGAACCGGTTTGTCAACAATTAGGATTTGAGCATTTTTAATAGTGTCAATACAGCCTCTGTCGCTTCCAACAATTAAGCTTACGGTATAGGTTCCGGGTGTGGTATACGTGAATTGAGGATTTCTAATATTACTGGTATCACTGTTACTGCCATTGATGCCAAAATCCCAATGCCATTGATTTACATTGCCATAATTTGCAGTAGTTGCATCAGAAAATTGAACAGGATTGCCTTTACAAATAGGCGTGTTTTGATTGAAAGCAGGAAAGAAGCCAGGGAATACGCGAACTGAACTAAAAGTTGAATCCGCGCATGGAGTTCCTCTGTTAACTACAAATTTCACCGTGTAAATTCCAGCTGCAGAAAATGTATGTGTTGGTGTTGGTAAGGTAGACGTGTTGTTGATGCCTGAGGCAGGGTCGCCAAAATCCCAGTAAAAACTTTGATTTAAAGGAGATTGATTTCTGTTGCTGAAACTGAAATTGAAACCATCGCAAGTAATGTAATCAGGTAATAATTCTGCACTGGCAAAATCACAATCCGCAACAGTTATGATAAAATCTTTTCGATGTGTGGCTATAAAAGCCCCATTTCTAAAAGAGTTGACACATACCGAAACTACATATTTACCGGAAGCAGGCGCTACTCCAGATATGATACCAGTTTGAGGATTTATTGAAGCTGATGGCCCTAAGGGATTTAATCCCGTAAAGCCATTTTGATAAATTACTGAACCATAAGGTGGGGTACTTGGCGTGATGTTCGCAGCATTTTGTGCTAATCCCCCATTATAAGCATCGCAAAGTGAATATACCAGTTGGTCTCCATCAGGATCGGTTGCGCTAAAGTCTAGTATGAAACTATTATCAAAACAAACAATTGAAATTCCAGTTGTGAATCGTGGACTATTATCTAATCCTACTAAAGAATTATTGTTGTTACCGGGTATTGTGGTGCAATATGTAGCTCCGGCTCCATTGGTGCCATTATCTATGTTATTGATATTTTCTATTCTGCAACAAGTTTGATAGGCCGCCGTATAGCCGTTGTTATTGTTATTTAATGTAACTGTAAAAGGATAATATCCAGCTGTATAATTTAATGAAGGTTGATTTGAGATGCACTGAGGTATGTTAATCAGCGGAAGTGTTACAATTCTATTGAGGTCCACATCAATTGTAGCTGAAGTGCCGATTCCACCATAAGGAAAATTATTATCGTTGTTATAAATTCCTATTCTTACAACAGGCGGCATGTCTGCACAATTGAAACAATTTACATCTCTAAATAAAATCAATGTAATCCTGAATGTTCTTGTAGTGGGAGTACTTGAAACCAAATCGTAAATCATCTCACCTCCTGTAATGTGCTTAGCAATAGTGGATAATGAACTTATCAGAAAAATTATGGTAATTAGTCCTCTTTTCATTTCAGAACAAAGTTAAAGGTTACTTACCGCAAGTAAAAGAAAAATGACAAGAGTAAGAGTCAGTAATCCGAATGATTATTAACAAAAAAAGTTAAAAATTGGTTCACAGCTTCCGGTTCTTCAATTATCCCCATATGTGCCGAGTTTTGTAATATTTTTAAATAGGTCTGATGGCTCAAGTGGAATTGTTTGAGTGATTGGCTAAATGGAACCGCCTGGTCATGTTTACCTACAATCATCATCAACGGGATGGTAGCAGTCTGTACCAATGCTGTAGAGTCTGACCTATCCAACATTGTCTGATAATATTGAATCAACGACTCGTCAATAATTGTTGCTGATTTTTCTATTTGCGCATTGATTTCCATTTCGAATTTCGAAACTTCAAAGTATAAACCCGGAATACTTGTCTTTAGAAACGAAGCTCCTCCATGGGATTTGATAAATTCAATAGCTTTTTTTCGAACTTGTTTTTTATTCTCATCATCTGAAAATATGGTTGAATGAACAAGCCCAATTCCTACAAGGTCTTCTGGATAAAGCTCAAGATAAGCTAGCGTTATATAGCCACCCATGCTATGTCCTATCATAATGAAGCGCTGAATTTTTTCAGCTTTGATGATTTCTTTGATGGCTTCAGCATAAGTTTTTATGGATGTATTTTCTTTATCAAGATATTCAGAATTGCCGGCACCAAATAGGTCTGGTGCAATGACAAAATAATTTTTACTGAGGTGATGAATCTGATGCTTCCAGATGCTGTGGTCTTCAGCAAATCCATGCATGAGCAAAACGGGTTTGCCGGTGCCTGAAGTGTAATAACTTAATCTTGTGTCGCTGTAAATAATTTGTTTATGATCCATGACTGCTTTTTGCAGTGTTGTAACTAATGTAATGCATATATGCTCTTACCAAAATAATCATTACGATTGGTAATAATGCTGTATTTAAATCCTGAGGCAAAAACAACCAAGAAAAAATAAGCAGACTTGAAATTAAAGATGTGAATCCAAAATAATATTTTGAAATTTTACTTTTAAAGAAAATAAAAAATGGAGCTAAAATATGAGTAGGCAATGCCCATAATAAATTGTAATTATTTTTTGTCATGGTATGGTCTGTGGCAAACCAGGCTAAAACAAGGATGATACCTACAATTCCAATAACAAAAAATAAAATGACATCAAAAACTAAAAGTGTCTTTATGGCAATTATAGTTTTCTTTTTGTATAAAGCTGCAACAAATAAAAATAAAATAATGAAAAGAACTCCAGGTTTAAAAAAGTCAAATCCTGCCATAGTATTTTCATTTTGAAAAATGATTTTCTTTTCAACAACAAGTTTTGTGTTTTTACACTTGTCTATTGATTTTTCAAGATTATTTGGAAGGAATTGTTGTTCGGAAGCCGTCATGATGCGGTCTGTTGGTGCGCCTAGTAAAATATCAATACCTAGTTCGCTCCAATATTGACCACCCTGTCTTAGGTATTGATGAATGGCCTTTCTAAAGCTTCTGTTTTCGGGCATTACAGCTGGTAACAATGGAGTAGGGCTTTTGTATTTTACAATGATGTCCCTCAATCGCGTTGTGCAATTGTCTAAAAAGAAATCGTATTTGTAGAATTTATTTTCTTCTTTGAGGTTTTCAATCAATGCATTTTTGATACTTAATTTTTCTGTTGCAGAAAGAGATAAAACCTGCTCACTAAC